>DATGSQ010000012.1:0-25100 GCA_035302425.1 Bacillota bacterium
CATCGTCCCACGTTTTTGATAAGAAAGTACAATCTCTTTAGGAGTGAATGTGTCTCCAAGGTTTGTAACAATGAAAGTGTGTGTAAAAAGCATTTCATTCGCCAATCGCTCTGATTTTATAATGACTCGTCGTGGCTTTGACCAGGATTTTGCCTGATAAGGTATTTCTTCATAATAACACTCTGATTGAGTGAAATCTGTTGTTGATGTTGATGGACATAGTTCTTCCGCAATTCGCTGTAGAACGGCATTCGACTTCAATCGAATGGTGTAGTAGACAGATTCCTTCTCACAAAATTCATACAGAGCGGGAACAGCGAAGCCGCTGTCACCACGAAGAAAAGGTGTGATTTCAGGGAAGTTTTCGTTGTAATGTTCAATCAGTGGTTGAATAAATTCAACAGCTCAATTAGATGTATATACGTTCCCTGGACGTAATTTAGCTTTGAGAAAATCATCCGTATTTCCATCAAAAGCGACAAGTGGATGAAATCCAATGTCTCCATAATGGGCATTATAAGCAATTGATTCTTGATTGCCGTAGGCTGTAGCGTGTGTTGAATCGAGATCAAAAATAATCGTATCTGTCTTTCTTAATCGATGGACTTTATCTAAAAGTACCTGATTAGCCGCCTGCAAAGCTACATTTGAACGCTTATCAAAACGATTAAAAAATCGCGAAAGACTTGATTGAGAAGCAAGCATTTCTGTTCCTATGACATGGGTAAATACAGGATCGTCAACTAATGATTGTGCTGCGCTGTCTGTGTTATATCCAGCTATCATTTGGTAAACTTTTTGACGCGGTATATTGATATTTGAGTGCTTATAATAAAGTCTGTCATCATTGAGCGTTAGGTATTTATCAATAGTTTTTGAAAAGCCTAGCTTTTCGTCAAATTCTCGAATGATAAATTGACCTGAATCAGAAGATAAAGAACCACCATCATCAGATAATTTAATTTGTTTATTGTAATTTAAAGTGTTTTGAGTTAAAGTAGTCATTATAAGAATCCTTTCTGTGGTTATTTGTGATGATTTAACTCTAACAGAAACGGGTTCTTTTTTCATTTTTTAGATGAATATTGATTTTAAGCATAGACATTGATCTATCAATAAGTACAAACATTTTAGATAATTACTATGAATTATTCAGGTAAAAAGAGTTGGTACGTACATTTAAATAATAAAGTTTGCATTTTTTATAATTATATATATAATAAAATATGCTCTCATCGCCATACGTAATTTGCAGATAGATAGATATTACTTTACAAATTTAAAAGTCTTTTATATAATGTAAATCGTTGAGTTAAAATTTACTTATATGGCCCCTTGGTCAAGTGGTTTAAGACACCGCCCTTTCACGGCGGTAACACGGGTTCGAATCCCGTAGGGGTCACTTTATTTCATTTTATTACAAAACATTTAACGATCATTAAGCTTTAAAAGCTTAAATAATGGATCGTTATTTTATTCTTTATTTTTATATGAATCTATCCGATTTACTTAAAGATTTTTAAAAAAATAACTAGTAAATCTTATTATTTCATTTTTAAAAAATAGACTATTGGACTGTAACGAGCGATAATAAAAACTATATATAAAATATGCCGGTCTAGCTCAACTGGTAGAGCAACTGACTTGTAATCAGTAGGTTGGGGGTTCAAGTCCTCTGGCCGGCACCATTTTTTTGCCGTTTTTTTGAATATTTAACAATTAAATGAGCAATCTATGGAGGGGTAGCGAAGTGGCTAAACGCGACGGACTGTAAATCCGTTCCCATCGGGTTCGAGAGTTCGAATCTCTCCCCCTCCATATAAAGTTATTATTGGGCTGTAGCCAAGCGGTAAGGCAGCGGGTTTTGGGTCCGCTACTCCTAGGTTCGAATCCTAGCAGCCCAGTTTTTTTATGCCCATTTTCATAATCTATTTAATTTTTAGTCCCCCCATTTATTTGACTTTCATTCATATTTCGTACTTTCCAATAGCTATTATAATATTGCAAAATTCTTCTTACGCCAATAGCAATAGACGTGCATCAATTTTTTCATAATAACAAAGGAATCTAAGCATATAACAATTTTGCTATGGTGGAAGCATTCAAAATGACACAAGAAATGCGTTTAACCGAGCGTCAAATGATTTAAAGCGAGCAATGAGAGATTTTAAGCGCGCATCAAATGGCCTTGTCCGCGCCATATTTGCCGTTAACCGCGCATGAACATTATCTGAGCGAGCAATGAAAGGTTTTAACCGCGCATGAACATTATCTGAGCGAGCAATAAAAGGTTTTAACCGCGCATGAACATTATCTGAGTGAGCAATGAAAGGTTTTAACCGCGCATGAACATTGTCTGAGCGAGCAATAAAAGGTTTTAACCGCGCATAAACTTTGTCTAAGCGAGCAATGAATGTGTTTAACCACGCATCAAATGTTTTTAACCACACGTCAACTAGTCTTAAGCTTTCTAGATACAATGTTTAACACACATTAAAAGTCGAGAAATGTAGATCAATCTAGTTTATTCTGATAGTGGTGACTGACAAACTTCAATCAAACATAAGAGCAACGAATTGCCTGTATACATTATTATGAAAACAAAATATAAATGAAGGTAACGTAAGCTCGTAATTCGTTTCCTTCAGAATAGAAAACGCTAATGAAGGTAACGCAAATGAAAGTTCTACCCTGAATTTCAATATTTAATAAAAAAACTGATCAATTACAAAAAACTTCCCCTACTAAGTTTTTCATTCAAAATTTCGCTAATGTTATTTGCTATCGGTAGCTTCATCAAAATGGTTTATAATAGTTGTTATAGCCGTCATTTATCCGCAAGTATAATATTAAGCGCAAAGTTATTACAATTTGTTTAAAAGTGTATTTTTCGTATGATTTTTTCATGGTTTTCTTATATAATGTATAGAGGCATATTTTTAAATATAGCTAAAATATTATCGTAAATGAATATTTATGATACAATAGGCATTCAAGTTATGGAAAATTTTAAAGTAGAGCTGAAGGATGGGATATTATGAGTACTTCAAGAATCCCAGGCTTTTATAAAATGACAGTTGATGAGCGGCGACAATTAATCGCTAAGATGCATCGTTTAACAGAAGAAGAAAAAGAAGCATTATTTCACTCGAGTTCATTAACTGTTGAGACAGCGGATAAGATGATTGAAAATACAATTGGCACATTTTCACTTCCGCTTGGCCTCGGATTAAACTTTTTAATTAACGGTCGTGATTACGTCGTACCAATGGCGATAGAAGAGGCGTCAGTTGTCGCTTCGGCAAGTTACATTGCAAAAATTGTTCGTGAAGCGGGTGGGTTTACAACCGAAGCTACTGACCGAGTAATGATTGGTCAAATTCAAGTTGTCGGTTGCCCAGATTTTAAACAAGCGGAGGAAACAATTTTAGAAAATAAGAATATGCTTATAAAAGAAGCAAATGACGCTTATCCAAGTCTAATTGCACGTGGCGGCGGGGCCGTAGATCTTGAAGTTCGCTTACTTAATGAATCTTCAGAGTCGAAATATAATCAAATGTTAGTTGTTCATATATATGTAAATACGTGTGATGCGATGGGTGCGAATATTATTAACACGATGGCTGAAGCTTTGGCGCCTACCGTTGAACGATTGACAGAAGGGAAAGTTTATTTACGTATTTTATCAAACTTTGCTGATCGTTCATTGGCACGAGCAAAATGTGTTATTCCACCAGAACTTTTAGCATCAGATGGTTTTTCCGGTGAAGAAGTACGAGATGGTGTTATTTATGCGTATGAATTCGCCGATTCCGATCCATATCGGGCAGTAACACATAATAAAGGAATTATGAATGGGATTGACCCGGTCGTTATTGCTACAGGGAACGATTGGCGTGCCGTTGAAGCAGGTGCCCATGCATATGCGGTTAAAGATGGTGAATACCGTTCAATGACAACTTGGTCTGTTGATGATGACGGAAATCTTGTTGGAGAACTTGAGTTACCGATGTCAATTGGGACAGTAGGTGGAGCAACTCGCGTTCATCCATTATCAAAAATAGCCTTAAAAATATTAGACATTTCTTCTGCCAAACAATTAGCTCAAGTAATCGTAGCAGTAGGTTTAGCGCAAAATCTTGGAGCATTAAAGGCATTAGCAACGGAAGGAATTCAACGTGGTCATATGGGCTTACATTCACGTTCGGTTGCTATGGCGGCAGGGGCAACAGGGGAGATGATTGATATCATTGCAGAAAAATTAATTCAAGCAAATGAAATCCGTGTAGGTAAAGCAAAACAATTACTGGAAGAGTATAAACAATGAATGCAGAAAAACATCCTATATCGGAAAAGGTAGCAATAGGTAAAGCGAACAGTAAACTTATTTTAGTTGGTGAGCATGCGGTTGTACACGGACAGCCGGCAATTGCCATACCTTTTCCATTAATAGGTGCGGAATCTGTTGTTGAATACGTACCAGGTGCTGTAAAAATTGATAGTGAATTTTATCATGGTCCTATCGAGTCGGCTCCAAAAAGCATCCAAGGAATTGCTAGTTGTATTAAGGCAACCCTCGACGCTTTAGATTTACCATGTCAAGATTTACTTATTTCAATTAGTTCATCAATACCTCCAGGAAAAGGTCTTGGCTCAAGTGCATCGGTCGCTATTGCAGTCATCAAATCACTTTTTGAATATGCAGGTGTTGAATATACGAAAGAAGAAGTGTTGCGTTTAGCGAACATTTCGGAGACCCATGCCCACGGTTCACCAAGTGGTATTGATCCACTGACAATTACGTCTAATTCTCCTGTTTGGTTTGAAAGGGAAAAGCCGATTGATTACATCAAACCAAACGGTGACTTTTACTTTATTGTCGCAGATACTGGACGGATGGCAGATACACGCTCAGCGATTGAATCTGTTACGAGTTTACTGAAAAAAGCTCCACGAAAAATTCAACGTAATATCGAACGTATTGGTGAAATTACACACCAAGTAAGACAAGCTCTTGAAAAGGCAAGTAAGCAGCTACTCGGTCAATTACTTAACGAGGCTCAAAAGGAATTAGAAGCTCTCGGAGTTAGTGATGCAGGTTTAAATCGTTTAATTTATTATGCTTTACAAGAAGGAGCTTTAGGGGCTAAGTTAACCGGTGGGGGAAATGGTGGCTGTATTGTCGCCTTAGCGCGTAATGAAGCACACTCACAACAGCTTTCGGAAAAACTTAAACATTTCGGTGCCCAATCAGTATGGCCTTTTGTATTAAAAAACAATGATTTAAACGATTGATTAGTGCAATTTATTTTGAAAGTTAAAGGAGACAAATAAACATGCAGGCGACTGCAAAAGCACATACGAATATCGCTCTTATAAAATATTGGGGAAAGCGCCATGAGTCCCTTATATTGCCAACGAATAATAGTCTTTCGATAACTTTAGACGGTTTTCATACGCTAACAACCGTTCAGTTTGATGAACAATTAACAGCTGATAATTTTTTTCTAAACGAACAAGTAATTACCGGTACGGCTTATGAACGTGTGACAACATTTTTAAATCTTGTCCGTCAGCTTGCAGGGAAACAATTATATGCGACAGTTACTTCAACGAATGCAGTACCAACAGCTGCCGGCTTTGCTTCATCAGCTTCAGGTTTTGCGGCATTGGCAGCAGCTGCTGCTAAAGCTATACAGTTAGATTTGACGAATGAACAATTATCACGTTTAACGCGGCAAGGTTCTGGTTCAGCGTGTCGGTCGATTTATGGTGGATTTGTTGAGTGGGAAAAAGGTAGTAAAGATGATGGTTCCGATTCGTTTGCCGTTCAAATTACATCAGAAGATCATTGGGATATACGTGTAGCTGCAGCTGTTGTAACGGCGACGGAAAAGGATGTATCGAGCCGAGACGGCATGAAGCGTACGGTCGATACTTCAGTTTTTTATGATGGTTGGTTAAACAGCATTTCCAATGATTTAACAGAAATTAAAGCAGGTATAGCGGCAAAGGATTTTGAAAAAGTTGGACAAATAACGGAAGCGAATTGTTTAAAAATGCATGCAACGACCTTAGGCGCCACACCCCCATTTACTTACTGGAATGAAGGAACGATGGCTGTCATGCAAACGGTCCAACAATTAAGAGCTTCGGGTACACCTGCCTATTTTACGATTGATGCTGGCCCGAATGTGAAGGTTTTATATTTACCAGAAGATGAGGCGACAGTTGTCGACACGTTAAAAGCAAATCCAAGTGTTACAGATGTTATTGTCAGTCGTGTAGGTGCAGGAATTTCCTATAAGTAGGGGTTGACGTTTCTTGACGAATAAACAATTTACGATAAGAGTACCCGGCAAATTAATGATGGCTGGAGAATATGCTGTATTAGAGCCGCATTATGAATTACTCGTCATGGCGGTAGACCGTTACGTTTACGCGACGCTTCAATTAACAAAGGGAAACTTTGTGACGCTAGAAAACTTTCATTTAACGAATGTACCGTGGGTATTTTCTAGTGAACGTTTAAAAATTGCTACAGATGATTCGCGAAAAGATTATGTCGAACATGCGATGGAAATTGCTTTGACATATTTACAAGAAAACGATGTATCGTGGCGGCCTTTTTCATTATCTATAAAAAGTGAACTAGATGAAGAACAATCAGGTAGAAAATATGGCTTAGGCTCAAGCGCTGCTGTCGTTACAGCAGCTATTTCTGTTATTTTAAAAAAGTTTGCCCCAGAGCTTGCGACCAAAGAGACGATTTTCAAATTAGCAGCGATTACGCATATTAATATTCAAGGAAACGGTTCTGGAGCAGATATTGCTGCTTCAACGTATGGTGGCGTGCTCGCTTATAAGTCTTTCCAAGCGAATTGGCTAAAAGAAGCGTATGCTAAAAGCGAGACGTTGACAAAGTTGTTAAGTAGTGATTGGAAATATTTACATATTGAACCGTTGTCGTTTCCTACCCATTTAATAAAATTGTGTGTCGGTTGGACAGGTAGTCCGGCATCAACGGGAAAATTAGTCGATAAAATATTGCAGTTAAAAGAGACGAATGAAAAGGCTTATGATTCTTTTTTAACAAATAGTAAACGGGCGGTTAAACAAATAAAACAAGCAATTCAAATGAAAGATATTCAACGTTTTTACAAAGGTATTGAGCAAAATCGGCAAACGTTAGCAGCGCTCGGGCATTTATCAACAGCACCAATCGAAACTGAACGTTTACGGGAACTTGCAAAATGCGCGCAAGAAATCGGTGGAGTCGGAAAACTGTCGGGAGCTGGTGGCGGAGATTGTGGAATAGCTTTCGTACAATCGAAGGAGCAAGTTAAAATGCTCCAAGAAAAGTGGCGACAACTAAACATTCAACCATTAACATTACAAATTGAATTAGAAGGAACAATCGTTTATACAAATCATTAAAATCAGGTATTATACCTGATTTTTTTATGGGGAAAATTTTGGAGCTATGGCGTAAATTTTAAAAGTTTGTCGAAAGTGTATATATATACATATTTTTGTCAAGTTGAGTCATCAACCTTTTATCGGATAAAATAAGAGTACGATATAGGTTGAGAGGAGTTAGGAGCGATGAGTAAACAAACGATTTCATTAATCGGTGTACCCGTTGATTTAGGGCAAAGTCGCCGTGGTGTTGATATGGGACCAAGTGCGATTCGTTACGCCCATGTTAAAGACGTCATTAAGGAGTTAGGGTACCCGATTATCGATTTAGGGGATTTAACCGTTTCAAATGATCTTGATATAAACGAAGCTTCTAATAGTAATTTACATAATTTATATCAAATTGTTTATGAAAACAAAAAGTTAGCAAACATTGTTAATCGTGAAGTAGCGGAAAATCACTTTCCACTTATTTTAGGTGGTGATCATAGCATTTCTATCGGTAGCATCGCTGGAATTGCTAAACATTATCGTAATCTCGGCGTTATTTGGTATGATGCTCATGGTGATTTAAATACGGACGAAACATCACCATCAGGCAATATTCACGGAATGTCTTTAGCAGCTAATTTAGGTTTTGGCGCTCAGCAACTGACAACAATTTTAGACTACACACCGAAAATAAAACCAGAAAATATCGTAATTATCGGCGCTCGTAGTTTAGATCCAGGTGAGAAAGAGCTTATTAGACGAGAAAATATTAAAGTTTTTACGATGCAAGAAATTGATCGTTTAGGAATGCCTAAAGTTATGGAGGAAACAATTGCTTATTTAAAAGAGCGAACAGATGGTGTTCATTTAAGTTTAGACCTCGATGCGCTTGATCCAACGGAAGTCCCCGGGGTAGGCACACCGGTTATCGGCGGGTTAACATATCGGGAAAGTCATTTAGCCATGGAAATGTTAGCGGAAGTAAATATAGTAACCTCAGCGGAATTTGTTGAAGTAAATCCGATTTTAGATGTGAAAAATAAAACGGCGGAAGTAGCTGTTGAATTGATCGGTTCTCTCCTAGGAAAAAATCTTTTATAATAAAATATTCATTAACTAAAAATACAACAGGAACATTAGCTAAGTAATAATTAATGTCCCTGTTGTTTATCTTTATATGAATGAATAGCATATTTTTTCTGATATAAGTTTAATAGCTGGTCAAGTCGTTGACTACAATCAACCATCACTTGTGAATTAAGGTCAGAATTCTTACTTAATTGATACATCTCTTGCCTTGTTTTCTCAATTTTTTTTAGTAACGAATCTTCATCCATATTGAAGCCTCCTAATCCTTGTCAATATTTTAAGAAACATTTATTTAAAAGGCAATGGTTTTAGCACATTTTTTTTGCTTTATTTTGATATACCCGAATTTGTCCACTGTTACGCATTATTTACCGTATATGATGTAAAAAAGAAGTTCAAGATAAAAACGTCTACAAATTAATTAGTTTTTTAACATTTTAAAAATGTTCGTATGAGCAAGTGATTTATAAAATATGTTATAATGAAAATGATTATCATTTTTAAAATAACGAAGGATTTTTTTACTTAAAAGGATGTGTGAGCATGCTCGATGGGGGATTCGAACTTTTAAAAAAATATTTGCTCATAGGCGTAGATATTGCTCTCGTCTGGTATGTTTTATATAAATTAATTATGCTTATAAGAGGTACAAAGGCAATTCAGCTTTTACAAGGGATTGTCGTCGTTTTAGCTGTTCGTATGATGAGTATATTCCTTGATTTACAAACGCTCCAATGGTTGACATATCAAGCTATTTTATGGGGTTTTCTTGTCATTATTATTTTATTCCAACCTGAATTGAGACGGGCACTCGAACAGCTAGGTCGTGGGGGGTTATTCACTCGCACGACGAAATCGAAAGAAGAAACCGTTGAAGAGAGTATTGAGGCGATTGTTGAAGCGTGCAATTACATGGCTAAACGTCGCATCGGTGCCATTATTACGATTGAACGGGAAACAGGAATTGGTGATTATGCAGAAACAGGTATTCCGATCAATGGAGATATTACACACCAATTGATTACGAATATTTTTACACCGAATACACCTTTACATGATGGGGCGATGATTATTAAAGAACAAAAAATTATCGCCGCTGCATGTTACTTACCGCTTTCAGAAAGTCCACTTATTTCTAAAGAACTCGGAACAAGACACCGAGCAGCTGTTGGAATAAGTGAAGTGACTGACGCATTAACGATTGTCGTTTCCGAGGAAACAGGTCATATTTCATGTACCCAAAGTGGAGAATTAAAACGAGATATTTCCGATAAACAATTGCGTCAATATTTAGAGGAACATTTGTTATTTAATATAAAAACCTCTAATAAAACTTGGAGCTGGAGGGGGAGAAATAATGGATAGTTGGTTTAACAACAAATGGTTTGTCCGAGCCGTCTCTCTAGCCTTTGCGATATTGTTATATGTTTTCGTCAATGTCGAAGGAACGACGACTGATTCCCGTATACCGAGTGAAACAGATCGTGTTGAAGTATTAGAAAATGTTCCAGTAGATATTTTAATTGATGATGAACAATACGTCGTTAGCGGAGTTCCGGAAGTTGTCACGGTTTCGTTAGAAGGTCCATATAGTATTTTAATGCCGACTGCAAAACAGCGAAACTTCGATGTGTTTGTTGATTTGCAGGATTTGGAAGCCGGAGAACATACCGTAGAAATTGATCATAATCGTATTCCGAATGAATTGTCTGTATATATTGAGCCAAAAACGATAAGTATTGTTATTGAAGAGCGTGCAACAAAAGAATTCCCTGTCCAAGTCGATTTCATCAATGCTGATCAATTACCGGATGGTTATGAGTTAGGGGCAGTTGAAGTGAAACCAGAAATTGTGACAGTTACGAGCTCACAGACGATTATTGACCAAATAGCAATGGTAAAAGTTTTTGTCGATGTCGCGGGATTAACAGAGTCGATCAATAACCGGGAAGTACCCGTTAACGTATATGACAACCAAGGAAACGGCTTAAATATTCGTGTCGTTCCAGAAAATGTAGTTGTCTCAGTAGAAGTTGATAATCCGAACAAAGTCGTTGATGTAACAGTAGCAACGAAAGGTGATTTGCCAAACGGCTATGACATTTTTGAAATCACGTCAAATGTCGATAATATTGAAATATTTGCACGCCGAGATATATTAGAAGATATTGAAGAAATAACAACGGAGGAAATTAATTTAGCAGATATTGATGAATCTCAGACGATCCAAGTTGATTTAGCACTACCTGATGGAGTCGTTACGAAGGATGAAAAGATAGACGTAACGATTAAATTACAACAAACACGTGAGTTTAATAATGTTCCTATTGCGATTGAGAATGAAGCAAATGAACAAACAATTACATTTAAAACACCTAATAAACGAGAATTAAACTTAACAGTTATTGGCGAAGATAATAAAGTTAAAGATTTATCAATAGACGACTTTACTTTATCAATTGATGTTTCGGGATTAGAAGAGGGCGAACATCGTTTACCGATTAAAGTTGAAGGCCCTGATGATGTTGATATACAAATAGAAATAGAAGAAGTCGTCATTACAGTAGATATTTAAAACAGAACTCTCATGAACGATTAAAAAAAGGAGAGGTATAAATGGGTAAATATTTTGGAACTGATGGGATTAGAGGTATTGCTAACAAAGAACTTACACCAGAACTTGCGTTTAAAGTTGGCCGTGCCGCGGGGTATGTTCTTACGAAAGATCATGAAGAAGCTCAAATTCTCATAGGACGTGATACGAGAATATCTGGCCAAATGATTGAAAGTGCCTTAACAGCTGGCTTACTTTCTATCGGTGTTGAAGTAATGCGTCTAGGAATTATTTCAACGCCTGGTGTTGCTTATTTAACAAAAGCAAATTGTGCTGCAGCTGGCATTATGATTTCTGCTTCCCACAATCCCGTAGCGGACAATGGGATAAAAATCTTTGGATCTGATGGTTTTAAATTGACTGATGAACAAGAGGCGGAGATTGAACATCTAATCAATGGAGAAGATACGTTACCACGGCCAGTTGCAGGTGATGTCGGTATTATTACGAACTATTTTGAAGGCGGACAAAGGTATTTATCTTATTTAAAAGAGACGATTGATAACGATCTTTCCGGTGTACACGTAGCAATCGACGGTGCAAATGGAGCAACGTCAAGTCTAGCTACCCATTTATTTGCCGATTTAGAAGCAGAAATAGACTCGATTGGAACAACACCTAATGGCTTAAATATTAATGATGGTGTCGGTTCTACAAATACTGAGAAATTACAAAAATTTGTTCTCGAAAAAGAAGCAGATGTCGGAATTGCCTTTGATGGCGATGGGGACCGTTTAATTGCCGTTGATGAACTAGGACAAGTTATTAATGGCGATCAAATATTGTTTATTTGTGGGAAGTTTTTACATGAACGCGACTTATTAAATGATGCAACAATCATTTCAACAGTCATGAGTAATTTAGGATTTTACAAAGCTCTAGAAAAATATGACATGAAAAGTGAGCAAGTAGCTGTTGGCGATCGCTACGTTATGGAGAAAATGCGTGAAGGTGGCTACAACTTAGGTGGCGAGCAATCAGGACATATTATCTTTTTAGATCATAGCACATCAGGTGATGGCATGTTAACGGCCATTCAACTCATACATGTCATGAAAGAAACGGGTAAAAAGTTATCTGAACTAGCGGGTGAAGTGCCACTATTTCCGCAAGTGATGATAAATGTTGAAGTTGAAAATAAAGATGCTATGGAAACAAATGATAAAATATTAGCGGAAGTAGAAGCTGTTAAAACGGAATTAGGCGCTGAAGGTCGCGTACTCGTTCGTCCGTCTGGAACAGAGCCTCTCGTTCGGGTAATGGTTGAAGCCCCGACGAGGGAAATGTGTGAAACCTACGCCCATCGGATTGCAACGGTCGTTGAAACCGAACTTGGTCTAAATGAGTAAATAAAATAAATATGATAAAAAGCTGCTTCTTTAAAGTGGGGCAGTTTTTTGTTCTGAATGTAAACATATTTATAGATAAGAGCAATAACTAACTATATTTTTATTAAGTGAGGAGGCATACAAATTGATTACCATTTTAACCGTTGATGATGATGCACATATTCGCGAATTGTTACGTCTTTATATTCAAAAAGAAGGTTTTCATTCAATTGAAGCGGTTGATGGTCAACATGCGCTAGACATTTTAGGAAAAGAGCGTGTTCATTTAGCGATTGTTGACATTATGATGCCAAATGTCGACGGTTATGAGTTATGTGAAAAAATTCGTAAACAATATGATATACCGGTAATGATGCTAACGGCAAAGCGGGAATTAGTCGACAAAGAAAAGGCATATTTAGCAGGTACAGATGATTATGTGATTAAGCCGTTTGAGCCAAAGGAAGTTATTTTTCGAATAAAAGCTCTTTTAAGACGTTTTCAAAGAATTAGTGAAGAAGTTATTATGATTGGTAATGTAGCGATTAACCGAAAGAGCTATGCCGTTGAATTAAATGGGAAAACAGTCGTTCTCCCGTTAAAAGAATTTGAACTACTTGCGCAAATGGCTAGTTACCCGGGAAGAACCTTTACGCGGGAACAACTAATTGAACTTGTTTGGGGAAGCGAATTTTCCGGTAATGATCGTACAGTTGATGTACATATTAAACGGTTGCGTGAGCGATTCGAGGATCAAGACGAATTTTCTTTAGAAACTGTTCGCGGCCGAGGTTATAAGTTAGTCGTTCATTCATAAGTGAGTAGTTTTTGGAGGCAGTCACATGCAAACATTGTATGTCCGCATGATTATAACGACGATGTTCATTATGCTCGTCAGTGTTTTCATCGGATTTTTAATTACTAATTTGTATTATCATATAAATTTAAAGCCGACAAATGATGCCAAAATAACAGAAATAGCGGAAAATGTTGTTGCCATTTATGAACAGAGTGACCATCAAGATATCCATCTTTACTTATCGTCGATGTCCCTTACAGGGTATACGTTTATTCTTTTTGAACATGAACATCGAGCAAAAATATATGGTGTACCGATAGATGTCCAAAAAATTCCTGATGGCGTTGCGCAATCGGTTATCGATGGTGAGGTTTATCACGGGATTAGAGATTATCCCTATCATCCGTTAGTAACCGGTTTTTTTAATAATGATATAACGAATACAGTCGGGGTTCCCATCCAAGTCGATGGAAAAACACATGCACTATTCTTACGACAGGATACGGTACAACAATTCGGCGAAATGCGAATTTTTTTAGCATATTTACTTCTGTTTACAGTCATTATAAGTTTTGTAAGTATCATTTTAAGTACGCGATATCTCGTCAAACCGATTAAAGATTTATCTTTAGCGACTCAAAAAATTGCGGGTGGAAATTACCACGTCAAATTAAATGTTCAACGCCAAGATGAAATTGGCCGTTTAGCCCAAGATTTTACGCGAATGAGTAGTAGTTTGGCAAGAATAGAAGAAAAACGACAAGAGTTTGTTTCAAGCGTCTCACACGAAATCCAATCACCTTTAACGTCGATTCAAGGTTTTTCTCAAGCGTTACGAGAAGAAGATCTAACGAAAGAACAGCGAGAACATTATTTGTCAATTATTGAAAAGGAAAGTCGCCGACTCTCCCAACTAAGTAGTCAATTATTAACCTTATCAACACTTGATCGTGATGATTATGAATTTACTCATACACCCTTTGATATTGTTGCGCAAATAAAGGAAATTATAGCTACATTAGAGTGGCAATGGCAAGAAAAGGCGTTAACAATCGAGGTGAGGGGAATAGTAACTCATATCGTCGGGGAGCCACAATTACTTTACCAAGTATGGTTAAATATTATTTCAAATGCGATCCGCTATACTCCAAAGGGTGGTTCAATTATAATTAATATTGAAAAAGATACAACACAAATTAATGTGATGATTCGAGATACAGGCATTGGTATTGCCGAAGAAGATTTACATCATATATTTGAGCGATTTTATAAAATTGATAAAGCTCGAACACGGGATGAAGAGAGCACCGGTTTAGGGTTAGCTATTTCACAAAAAATTGTCGAGCTACACAATGGAACGATTATGGTGGAAAGTGAAGAAGGAAAAGGTACAACATTTACAATTACTTTACCGATA
The DNA here is from genome assembly GCA_035302425.1 of Bacillota bacterium. Taxonomy (GTDB): domain Bacteria; phylum Bacillota; class Bacilli; order Bacillales; family Amphibacillaceae; genus CALAMD01. Next base: position 14,658 of record DATGSQ010000012.1, read on the forward strand.
TATCGCGACATTTAATAATCGTTCATATGGAGGTTTTAAAATGGACATAAAGAAGTTACACGAAAATCCACCATATGGAATTATAGCGGTTTTGTTCATAGGCGGATTCGTTTCTTTTCTTAATAATACATTATTAAATATTGCGATACCGACGATTATGGAAGAATTTTCTGTCGCTCCATCAGCTGTGCAGTGGGTGACGACAGGTTATATGTTAATAAATGGGATTTTAATTCCAACGAGCGCTTTTTTTATTCAACGATTTACAAATCGCCAAGTATTTTTAACAGCGATGTCCTTGTTTGCGCTTGGAACATTTTTAGCATTGATTGCACCGAGTTTTCTCGTCATCGTTATTGCCCGGATGACACAAGCCTCTGGGGCGGCGATGATGATGCCATTACTTATGAACGTTATGTTAACAGCTTTTCCTGTTGAAAAACGTGGAGCAGCGATGGGCTTTTTCGGGATGGTCATGTTTATGGCGCCGGCTATTGGTCCACCATTATCAGGTTGGGTCATTGAACAATATTCATGGCGAGCATTATTTTTAATCATTTTACCCTTTGCCATTATAACGATTCTTTTTGCCATTTTTAAATTGAAAAACATTACCCCACAACGCCATGTTGAACTTGATAAATTTTCTCTCGTCTTATCAAGTGTTGGGTTTGGTGGATTGTTGTACGGATTTAGTTCAGCGGGGGAAAATGGTTGGTCAGCCGCTGATGTTTATGGAACGATTATTATCGGTTCATTAGCATTACTCATGTTCGTGTTGCGACAAATTAGACTTAATGACCCGATGCTTGACTTTGAAGTGTTTAAGTTTCCGATGTTCGCCTTAGCATCGATTATTTCCGTCGTCATGTCTGTTTCAATGTTTTCCGGAATGATTTTAACGCCATTATACGTTCAAACGGTACGGGAAATTTCTCCATTTTATTCCGGCATATTAATGTTACCAGGAGCAATTGTGATGGGCTTAATGTCACCAATTACCGGCCGATTGTTTGACCGTTATGGTGCGCGGGGCATATCGTTAACAGGTCTTACAATAACGATTGCTACGACTTATTTACTTAGTCGGCTCACATTAGACTTAAGTTATTTTTATTTAATGACTTTATATACAGTTCGCATGTTTGGCATGTCAATGGTTATGATGCCGATCATGACAAATGGTTTAAACCAATTACCGATGCGGTTAAATCCTCATGGAACAGCGATGAATGGTACATTACAACAAGTTTCTGGAGCTATCGGTTCAGCCGTTTTATTAACGATTATGACGAAGCGAACTGAAAGTGTTATGATGGAACAACTTGCAAATGTACAAGCGACTGCAGGAATGAATGAAAAGCAGTTGTTAGATATGGCGATGTTAGATGGGATTAACTTTTCATTTTTTATTTCAACATTAATCGCCATACTAGCTTTTGTTTTAACATTTTTTGTTAAGCGGGTTACTCCGCCACCGATACCAAAGATGGATAAAGTGGACAGTGATTATGAGGTAGAGCCAGCTCCAAGTGAATAATTTTTTCAAAAATCCCCCTTCAGCCGATGTTTAATCTTTTGCTTGAAGGGGGATTGTTACATTAAAAATGCTTAGCTAGGGTCTTTAATAGCACCGATAAATAAAATAGCTTCTGTTTCATTGTCAGTAATTGCAATTAAAAATGGGCGGTTAACTTCCATATAAAACGGTTCATCTCCATCAACAGCGGACATTTCCATAATTGCAATTGACGTAGCAGCAGCTGCTTCTGTACCTTCTTCATTAACGTCGATAAATGACTTTTGCTTCACTTCACTAACGTAAAGGTCGTTAGAATCCTTTATAAGCTTCGTTAAGTCAGCTTGGTCGTTGAAGGCAGAAGGCATACCGAGCGCAATTAAGGTGTCATTTAATGTTATGTCATATTCTAAAGTAAACTTTGGTAATAAAATCGTTCCTTCTTGTTCGTTAAATTGCGTTTGCCAATTTTTCCAATTGTCACGCGATATAGAGTCAATTAATTCATTAACAGATGAATCTTCGGTCGGCAACATAACGGTCATACTCATCTCAGATTGTTCACCGTACATAAGTTGAATCGCCTGAAAATCATCGTTTTCTAAGTATGCAAATTGTTCACGAAGCACCATAAGTGGTACGTTCACTTCTACATCGTCTGCTAAATAAAAAGGTTTATCTTCGGTTAAATTTTCATCAAAGGGAATCGTCCAAGCAGCATCTAAATAAATGGCGTTCATAATAATAGCGACTAAATTTGGCGGAATTGATTGTATCATTTGATCGATTTTTTCATTTGTCGCCTCGCTTACCCAATCGTTAATTCGTTCAACTGCTTTAGTATCGTAAATATCAATCGTTTCGATCATTGCATCATAATATTTGTCCATATGTTCGGCAAACTGTTCTTGAAATTCAAAATCATCATTAAGCCAAAGGGAGTTGGCAAGCTTTAATGTAATGTCATCAGTTTCTTGGTCAAGAATCGATAATAAAGTTTCATTCGCTTTATTTAATGTCGTTATGTCAATACCATCTAACTGTAACGTTTCAGCGATTTCGTCCTGTGTCATTCCATCGGCACCGTTATACAACATTGATAGAGCGACTAGAACGCTCGTTGGTGAGATGAAAATATTGTCAGTTTCATTTTCGGCAATGTTTTGAAGCAAATTAAAACCAAATGTATTATGAGATTGAATAAAGGATTCATCAACAGTTTCAGTAGGTTGTCCATTTCCCTGTTGTTCATCTTGACAACCAACAAGGGTGATTAATAAAGCAGTTAATAAATAAAGAGTAAATCGCATAAGTTACACCACCTTTGCAAAGAGACTTTTTTGTATAAGAAAAACTGATTACAAATTAATATTTATATTTCGTGTAAGCTTATTGTATGGTAATTATGAAGGTATTACAAATGATTTTTTTAACAATTTGCCGAACTATTTTAAAAACATTATTTCATCGAATAGATAAATGACCGATCAACGTGTTATGATAAGACAAAGACGTAAATGGAGGCAATAGCATGAATCTTGATCAACTATTTATTAATGAAAATTTGAAATATACGTTAATTGCTATTGGGATATTTTTAGTCTTTTTAATCGTACGTAAATTGTTTATTAAATATGTTTATCAATTTATTTTAAAAGTTAGTCGCCGCTCGCCGACAGCTTTTTTTACCCAATTTTTATTAGCCTTTGAACGGCCATTACAATGGTTATTCGTCATTGTCGGTTTATATATTGCGGTTGATTATTTTCCATATTTATCACAGTCGAATATATTGTTTTCCCGAATCATTCAATCGTCTGTCGTCATTATAATCGCTTGGGGGCTGTTCAATTTTGCCGGTGCGGCACCTTTGTTTTTTTCACGTATGAAGGAGCAATCAAATGTTAAGTTAGACGAAATTGTTATTCCCTTTATTACTAAAGGCTTGCGACTCGTTATTATAGCGATTGCGATTAGTATAATTGCCCAAATATTTACATATCCAATCGGTGGGTTTATCGCCGGATTAGGTTTAGGTGGATTAGCTTTTGCCCTTGCTGCCCAAGATGCTTTAGCGAATTTATTTGGCGGATTTGTTATTATTACTGAGCGTCCCTTCTCAATAGACGATTGGATCGAAACACCAAGTGTTGAAGGAACGGTTGAAGATATTACGTTTAGAAGTACGAAAGTGAGAACGTTTGCCCAGGCGGTCGTTACGGTGCCAAATTCAACGTTAGCGAATGAGCCGATTACAAATTGGAGTGAAATGGGTAAGCGGCGTGTGTCATCATCGTTTATTGTTACTTATGAAACGCCAATCGAACGAGTGAAGCGGACGATTGAAAAAATTGAACAATATTTAAAAGAAAATGAAGCGATTCATCAAGAAACGATTTTTGTTGCCTTTGATGAGTTTCATAATAACGGAATTGAGATTATGTTATATTTCTTTACGAAAACAACGGTTTGGGGTGAATATGTTAACATTAAGGAAGAAGTTAATTTCAAAATAATGGAAATTTTAAATGCCGAAGATGTCGCCATTGCTATTCCAAGTCGGCGGGTTTATCAAAAAGAAGTTAACGAATTATAAAAATATATAACTCGTTGGAATTCCTTTAACAAGAAGTTCCAACGAGTTTTTTATAACATATTATGATTCATCTGCTCGTACTTCACTGGAAAAACCAACTTTTCGATGCGTTCCATCACATAATGGTTTCATTGATGATTGACCGCAACGACATAGTGAGACCGCTTTCTTTGTTTCGATCACATCGCCCTTTGCATCGACGACTTCAAATGATCCAGTAATAATGTATGGACCATTATCATTAATACGAATCGTCGCTTTTGACACTCCCGAACACCCCCTTGTGAAAACGTATGGATTATACTTAAATCTATTTAATTAATTATATTGTCCTAAAATATGCCAAGTTTTGTCAAGCCGTTAAAACATTCAGAACAATGACTTTATCCACGCTATCCACAAAGTTACGCACAATTAAACGTTGATAAATTAAGGTTTTACTACAGTTACTCACATTATCCACAAGAAAAAGGATAGTTACCCACAAAACTTACCCACAAAAACAATGAAATTGAGTGTAGTTGCTCACAGGAATTTTTCGCTTTGTGGATAACTAATGATGTAAAATCTCTCGGTTTTAGTAATTTTTATTAACCGCGAGTCCTTGTAATAAATAGATATCGAATAAATGGGCGATATCTTCTTTTGTTAAAGCTTCATGTTGTTTTTCCCAATCAAAGATTAAAGCGATGTACAGTTTTAGAAAAATGAAAGCTGTTAAATCAGGGTCACATGAACGAATTTCACCTTTATTAATCGCTGTCGCAACTTTTTGTTTAATAAATGATAAAATCATATCTTCCATTTTTTCCATTGCCGATTGGACGATAGGTGTACCAATATCGCGGTTTTCTTGAAAAAGTTTAATAGTCAATTGATGTTCCATGCGAAATTCTAGCATTGAATATAATGATTGGTGGACATTTTCTTTAAATGAACATTCGGGTCGAATCGCTTGCTCAGCAGCTTTTTTCATATCATCGAGTAAACTCATCATAATTTCATTGAAAAGTTCTTCCTTATTTTCAAAAAATGTATAAATCGTCCCTTTACCAACGTTTGCCCGTTTAGCGACCTGGTCCATCGTCGTCGCTTTATAACCGTATTGGGAAAAGGATTCAGTCGCTGCATTAATGATAAGCTTTTTACGGTCAATTGCCATATGAAGCACCTCCGAAGTGACCAAATGATTAAACTGGTCATATAGTAACTTAACAATATCATACCGAGCATTGATTGGCAATGATTCATTTATATAACGGAATTCAATTAGTAAGTTTTAAAAAGTTTAGTGTCGATTATGCGTTATGTTATACTAATGAATAAAGAAAATCTGTAGTTATCAACTAATATTCGCGCTATTTTTAAATATACTAAAAATGTACAAATGAGGAGAGATTCAATATGGCAACATTCGATGACTTTCTTAAACTTGATTTACGTGTTGGTACAGTTATTCATGCGGAGGATTTTCCTGAAGCTCGTAAACCTGCAATAAAGTTGACAATTGATTTTGGAGAGCTTGGTACAAAACAATCATCCGCTCAAATTACAAAACGTTACAATCCGGAAGAACTCGTTGGTCGGCAAGTTGTTGCAGTCGTTAATTTTCCGCCGATGCGAATAGCTGGCTACAAATCAGAAGTACTCGTTCTAGGTGGCATGGTTAGTGATGATGATGTTGTTTTATTAAAGCCTGATGAACCGATCGAAAACGGCACACCAATTAGTTAACTTTTGTGAGAGGGGAGTTTGATGACTACTCATTTTTATGTTGTTGCTGGGGAGTCGCTCGTTCATTTACAGAAGAGCGAAGGAAATTGGTCAATTACAGTTGTACATGTAGGCCGGCGTTTTTTATGTTTAGCAGCTGATGAAAAACATTTAGGGCGTTTTTATGCAGGTACCTTTGATGATGGATTATGGAAAAGTGATGATTTTGGACGGACCTGGGATCCTGTTGGTGCTGGAATTACGTCACAACGTATTCCGAGTGTAGCTGTAAGTCCAACAGAAAAGTATGGCGATTATAGTGTCGTTTGGGCTGGAACAGAACCGAGTGGTTTATTTCGTTCGGAAGATGGTGGTGATACATGGACAGATTCACCAACACTTTTGGACATTCCATCAGAGCCAACATGGAGCTTCCCGCCACGGCCGTATACACACCATACGAAATATATTCAGCCAGATATTCATGAAGCAGAACGTATTTTTGTCGGTATTGAACTTGGTGGTGTTATGCGGAGTAACGACGGTGGGAAAACTTGGGATGATCGCAAACCAAATTCACAATATGATTGTCATTCATTAACGATGCATCATAAAGCACCCGGACGTGTTTATGAAGCGGCTGGTGGCGGTTATGCAGAAACGCGTGATGGCGGAGAAACATGGCAGACGATTAATGATGGTCTTGCCCCATATACGTATCTCGTTCATATCGCTGTCGATTCAGGAGACCCTGATACTATGATTGCTTCGGCAGCTAAAGGTGCACGAACTGCTTATCGAAAAGAAACAGCAGAAACAGTCATCGTTAGACGAACAGGCGATGGACCATGGCAAATTGTTAATAAAGGTTTACCAAATGCTAAAGGATCAATAGTTTATGAATTGTTCGCTCATCCAGAGAAACCTAGTGTATTTTATGCCGTGAACAATACAGGTATTTACGAATCTACGGATGCAGGAGTGACATGGAAACATTTACCCGTCAAATGGCCAGAAAGTTTAAGAGAAGAACGGATCAGAGGATTTGTTTATTTAAAAAGTTAAACATAATAAAAAGTAATAGCTAATTAATATGAAAGCACCTTAAAGATTTTTCTAAAATTAATTTGAACCGAGCATCGAACACGTTCAAGCGAGCATGAATGAGTTCAAACCGAGCATCGAACACGTTCAAGCGAGCATGAATGAATTCTAACCGCGCATTGAACCTGTTTAAGCGAGCATGAATGAGTTCAAACCGAGCATCGAACCTGTTTAAGCGAGCATCGATCATCGTTAACCGCGCATCGAACCTGTTCAAGCGAGCATGAATGAATTCTAATCGCGCACTGAACACGTTTAAGCGAGCGCCAAATATCCAAATATAGTTAAAAAAATATCAAAATAAATGTAACTGTGCTAAGCACGTCGCAAATTATTTTAACTTTACAAGAATCCATAGTAACAAGAAAAAATAGAGCCTTTGCTAAAAATTTAAGCCAAGGCTCTTACTATTTTTTAGTTTGTTATCCATTCACTTTTGATAGTTTTTTTCAAGTAATTTCACAAACGATGTACCGAGTTCACTTGTTGTTGCTTGTCCACCTAAATCAGGTGTTAATAATTCTGTTTTATTTAATATGTCACGGATTGTTTTAAGAATTAATTCACCCCATACTTCTTCACCGAAGAAATCCATCATTTGGCTTATCGACCAAATCGCTGCGAGTGGATTTGCTACTCCTTTTCCAGCGATATTAGGAGCCGAGCCATGTACGGGTTCAAACATCGAAGGGTATTTACGTTCGGGATTAATATTAGCTCCTGTTGCTAAGCCAATTCCACCGGTTATTCCAGCACCGATGTCCGTAATAATATCCCCAAATAAGTTTGATGTCACAACAATTTCAAACCGTTCAGGGTCTTCAATTAAATATAAACTAGCTGCATCAACGAGATATGAATATGTTTGTACATCGGGATAGTCTTTTCCAATTTCTTCAAAAATTTCATCCCAAAAAACCATCGAGTAATTTAATGCATTTCCTTTACTAATGCTCGTTAATGTTTTCTTTTGTTTACGTGCTTCTTCATAAGCATAGCGAATAATTCTCTCCGTTCCTTTTCGTGAAAAAACGCCTGTTTGTAAAACGACTTCTTCAGGTTTACCTTTATACAACCAATCCCCTGCGCCAGCATATTCACCTTCACTATTTTCACGAACGACGAGCATATTAATATCCTTTGTCGTTTTTCCTTTTAACGGTGTTAATGAGTCTTGTAGCAATTCAATTGGTCGCAAATTCACGTATTGATCAAAGGATTTGCGAATTTTTAAAAGCAAATCCCACAAAGATATGTGATCAGGAACTCCCGGATACCCGACCGCCCCTAGATAAATAGCGTCAAAGGATCGGAGCTGCTCAATACCGTCATTAGCCATCATTTTCCCATACTTTAAATAATATTCACATCCCCAAGGAAATTCATCGAAAGAAAAAGCAAGCTTTGAATCAAGTTTTTCAATCGTTTGTAAAACTTTTACACCTTCAGCAACGACTTCAGGTCCGATCCCGTCACCGGGAATTAAAGCAATATTAAATGTTGTCATAGTAACCTCCGATGTATGTCATTAATATTTATGTAAATATATTCGCATTACTGTTTATTAATATTTTCCCAAACGGCTTCATTAAGTAAAGTCGGTGGTTTTTCCCCACTTAGGCCGGCGATTAAATTTTTTGCAGCTAACTCTGACATTTTTAATTCTGTTTCAAATGTTGATGAACCAATGTGGGGTAAGGTGACAACCTTTGGCATATCGAGAAGCGGGTTATTATGGTTAATAGGTTCTTGTTCGAAAACATCTAAACCTGCTGCTGCAATTTCACCGTCTTCTAATGCTTTAATTAAATCTTTTTCGACAATTGTTTTCCCGCGAGAACCATTAATAAAGATGGCTGATTGTTTCATCCGTTTAAATTCGGCTAGCCCGAGTAGTCCTTCCGTTTCGGGGGTGAGCGGAGTCATTAATAATACAAAATCTGATTGTTTAAGTAAATTTTCTAAGCTAACATATGTTGCATTGTACGTTTTTTCCGCTTCTTTATTGCGGCGACGGTTATGATATAAAATGTCCATATCGAAACCATAATGTGCTCGCTTAGCAATCGCTTGGCCAATTTCCCCCATACCGATAATTCCTAACGTTTTATGATGGACATCAACTCCATAATGCTCTTCCGAAAGCGATTCATTCCATTGACGGGATTTTACTAGGTGGTCGAGTTCAGGAATCCGACGTGCAGTCGCAATTAATAGTCCAAAAATAGCATCAGCAACTGTATCAGTTAGAACGTGCGGTGTATTTGTCGCCATAATGTTTCGCTTTGTCAATGCATCAAGATCTAAATTGTTATAGCCAACAGATACGTTACTAACAATTTTTAAGTGTGGTGCATGATTTAATAATTCTTCGTCAACTTTTAACGCTAAACCAATAATTCCTTCCGCTTCTTTTAAAAAGGCTAAAAACTCTTCATCCGTTTTTGGATTAATATTTTTGAAAAATTTCACATCATAAATATCCTTTAATATTTCTAAAACAGGTTTTTCTACTCTTTCATAAGCAATTACTTTTTTCTTCACGTGTTCATCCCCCTCATAATAGATCTTTCAAATGTATAAAACCCGACTTTATATAGAAAATAAACTATATGTAAGAGATAACATTTAATAACAAATTATCTTTAATGATATATTCTGTCAAGCTAATTAAGAAAATTTGCACATTGTAGAAAATGGAGTAATTTTACGAAGGCGTACTAATGGGTTATTATTTAAAGGAAAAGATATGTTTTTGGGGGAATATGCGAATGCGGCTATTAGTCAATGCTTTTTTAGTTATTCTTGGTGGATGTAGTTTTGGCTTATTAGCCCCGATTGTTAAATTAGGCTCTTTAAACGGTATTGCAATAGCTGATTCTACACGGATGCAACTTTTCTTTGGTTTCATCTTGCTAGCTATTATAAATTTGTTTTTTGTAAGGTATCGTTTACGCCCTAAAACGTTTATAAAACTTTTGCTTTCAGGAATACCGATGGGTTTAACGACGACATTTATTTACAAATCGTTAAATTACTTAGATGCGTCTATTGCGATTGTTTTACTTTTCCAATATGTGTGGATGGGTCTCGTAGTAGAGCTTCTAATAACGAAACGGGCGCCAACGAAAGAGAAACTTACAGCCGGATTGTTAATCTTAATTGGTTCATTATTTGCCGTGAACATATTTTCGACACAAGTTAGTCATTTACCGTTATTAGGAATTGTATGGGGTCTGTTAGCTGCTGTTAGTTTTGCCACTTTCATTTTCGTAAGTGGCCAAGTCGCGACATACGTGCCGCCCCTTAGAAAAAGTATGATGATGGCTTTAGGCGGATTGCTCATTATTTTAGTTATTTATCCACCGACAGATTTAGCAATTGGAAAAATCGACGGCTACTTTTTATTGCAGGGACTTATTTTAGGTGTTTTTGGTGGTGTTTTACCACCATTATTGTTTAGTATTTCAATGCCTGTTGTTGGTAATGCCTTAGGAACAATATTAAGCTC
>DATGSQ010000013.1:0-81440 GCA_035302425.1 Bacillota bacterium
TCACCAAGATCAATTGGAATTGTTAGTATAATAATAAACAATGGGATGAGTAAAATTCGTGATAATGTAATTCGATTTGGAATATTCATCAAACATCTCTCCATTTAGTGTTAAAAACCCTCCCACACGAACATAAGCGGAAGGGTTTTTTAATCTAATCTTTATTTAGTTGCAATATTAGTTTCTGGTGAACACGACCATCTACTGGAAAATCAATTGATTCATCATTTAAATGAATCGTTAAAGCTGTTGAGTTTCCGGCATTTATCCGAATTTCCTCTTGATCGGTGATGTCCAATTCTAATGGTGATTCGTCATTTGAAAATTCTTGACGATATAGAGTTTCCCCCGACTGTGTTGTTACATCAAGCCATGAACGATCATCGGTTGCAAATGTTAAAAGAAGTTTATCAACTTCATAATCAATATTAATTATTGATTCGGGAACATTCCCTGTTCCAACTTCAGCAACTTCTATTGAAATTGTTTCACTCGGCTCTTCTACCACGGTCTCATCCTCAGCCGGTTCATCATCGTCATTTACTTCTTCTTCATCGTCGGATTCATTTGTCGCACCTTTAGGCGGGCGAATAATCGCATCACTATCTTGCTCGTCACTACGGTTTGGTTGATCTTCACCTAATGATTGTTGGATGAGTGTCCAAGCAACAAAAATAATACCTACAATTAGTAAAATGACAATAATTCGTGGAATAAGCGAAAATATAGCTGATGTATCAGTAGATGGACGGCTTCTTCTTCGAGATCGTTGAATACGTGAATACTGTTCAGTCATTCCACCATTTGTTTCAGGTATTTCATCATGATGTTCCTCAAGTAAAGTGGTCGAATCAAGGCCTACAGCAAGCGCATATTCTTTAATAAAGGCTCTTGCATAAAAAGTACCAGGCAACAAATCAAAATTTCCTTGTTCGATCGCTATTAAATATCTTTTTTGGATTTTTGTTGATTCTTGTAGATCATCAAGTGTAATATTTTGGGCTTCCCTTGCTTCTTTTAGTCTTTCTCCTATGGTCATATGTAACACCACCAATCTTTAAAAATCATACATCGAGTAATTTTCACTATCTGTCAGCAACGTTTGTTCGTACGTTTCATAAGTAATTTTTTCATCTTTTGTTCGACGTAATTCAATGATGTGATCAAAATCGTCAATACTATATTCTGTTTCTCTAATAAAAATATCAGGATGTTCGACAATTTTTACCGCTTGTTGTCGCATGATTTCTCGAATAAGTTCCCAATGTTTATCACTTGCGCGTTGTTTAGATACGATTCCATCAATAATAAAAATGCTTTCACTACTATATTCATCAGCGATAAGTTCCTGGCGAACTGTTTGTTTTAAAAGTGTACTGGAGACGAATACCCAACGTTTATTCGCACATACACTTGCTGCAACAATCGATTCCGTTTTCCCAACACGCGGCATACCACGCACGCCAATTAATAAATGATCATCTGTTTTACAAAGTTCGGCTAAATAATCAACTAGAAGACCAAGCTCATCACGGACAAACTTGACTGTTTTATGATCGATAATATCCCGATGAATATAGCGACCGTGACGAACAGCTAATTTATCTCTTAATGTGGCTCGTCTAAGTTTAGTTACTTTAATGTCATCAACCATTGTTAAAATAGCTGATAAACGCATAATTTGCTGTTCGTTTTTACATAAAAGTAATAAGCCACGACGATTATTTTCAACTCCATTAATCGTCATAATATTTATCGACAACATTCCTAACAACGATGAAATGTCACCTAATAAGCCAGGTCGATTTTTTTGTAATTCATATTCAAAATACCATTCAGCCTTAATCATTGTAAACTCCTTCATTATAATGTTACATAAACTCTTTTATAAAAGCAATTATCTTTTCAATTCAGTGACATAAATTATATGTAAAACGCTATTTTAAAACGAGATAAAAAAAGTTGAAAAAGCTTTAACAGCGTATATAAATTTTCTAACAACTGTTATAGCCTTTTCAACATTTAAGCATTTAACTCTTTTGTAAGGCAAGAGACAATTATTTTATTAGCTGTTTTTAATAAGTTTAATCATCGAATTAGCGATTGCTTGTTGCTCTTCTTCTGAAGCGGCGTTCCAAAGTTCTTTTAATACTTCTTCCTCTGGGTTTTTAGCAGATACATTTTCCGCTAAATAATCACCAACTTCATGGGCTAATGTTTGAATAGTTTGCTCATTTATTCCTTGTTTTTCAGCATCTTGCAAACGATTCGCCAAAAACTCTTTCCACGTATTAAAATTATCGAGTATTGACAAAAGTATCCCTCCTACTGTTTTTTCATTATTATTGTTTCAAGAAATCCTTTGCTTATTCATCCTTTGAAAAAACATAGAAGGTTGTTTTTACCAACCACCAGTCACGTGAACAATTTCACCTTGAATATAACTCGATTTTTCATCTAATAAGAAACAAACAGCATTTGCAATATCATAAACAGTACCTGCCCGGTTCATCGGTATATCAGATATAATAGCCTCTTTTTCTTCTTCTGCTAAATGGTCATTCATTTTCGTTTCAATAAAGCCGGGACTAACAGCGTTTACTGAAATTCCACTCGGAGCCACTTCTTTTGCTAATGCTTTTACAAAACTGTTTTGGGCTCCTTTTAAGGTTGAGTAGATGACTTCATAGCTCGCCCCAAATGTTCCCCAAATAGAAGTAATTAAAACAATCTTACCCTTTCTTTGGCGAATCATTTGCGGCAAAATATGTTTTGTAATAAGCCACGGAGCTTTTACGTGCAACGTTAACATTTGCTCCATCGTCTCTTCAGTAGTTTCTTGAAATAAGCCAAAATGCTGGATACCACTAGCAAAAACAATTTTTTGAATTGAAAAATTGATCCTTTTAATAAATTGTTCTATGTCACTCGTTTTCGTTAAATCGGCTTGAACTTCAGCAACAATTTGCTCGTTCGGAATATTTTTTTTTAATTGGTCAAGCGCCCTAACGTTACGATGATAATGTAAAATTAATTGATAGTCCAAATCAGCAAGTTGTTTTGCAATGGCTTGTCCAATGTCCCCACTTGCACCGACAATTAATACAGTCTCTCTTTCCATTATTAGTCACCTTTTGTTTGCGCGATCATTTTACAAACAGTCATTTGTTCTTCATTAATCCAATCTTTTAAAAACATTGTAAAGTCTTCTTTCGTTAACCGTTGGATTATCTCAATAAGCTCAAAAAAATCAACACCATGTGAATCATAATGAACATAATTGTTTGCGATACTTTCTAATGAATTCATACTGCGTAACAATTGCCCGATCCGTTTGTTTTTCATTTTTTCAATATCCGTCTCTTCTAACTGTAAGGATTTTACCGAATGGAGTTGTTCTTTAACTTTTTCTGCAAATAAATCCGGCTCACTCGTACTACTCGATATAATAACATATCCGAAATTGTTCTCTAATGTTGAGCTATAGCCAAAACTGTGATCAATAAGTTCGTTTTTATAAAGCTCTTGATAAAATATTCCACTTTTTGAATAGTAAAAGTCCAAAAGCATCTGCTCGATTAAATCATAAATGACGAACTGTTCCGCTGACATTTTATCGGGTATTTTTTTAATGCCTACAGAACATTTTGGCATAGAAACAGGCATCGTTATCGTTTGTTCTTTTCTTACGACAGTGTCTGGTTCATCAGGAAATATCCGTTTGATCGGCTGAGTTTGGGGAAACGTTTTTTGTGCTTGATTATTTTCGATAAGTTTTAACATTGATTTATAATTAAAGTTACCCGCAATAAACAATGTCATATTTCCCGGATGATAAAAAGTATTATAACATGTATACAAATGTTCTTTTGTGATCGTTTGGATGGAATCAACCGTACCAGCAATGTCAATATTCACGGGATGCTCATGAAACATATTTTTAATCGTATTCATAAAAAGTTGCCAACCTGGTTGGTCATCATACATCATAATTTCTTGTGCAATAATGCCTTTTTCTTTTTCTACAGTTTCGTCAGAAAAATACGGCTCTTGAACAAAATTAAGTAATGTTTCGACATTTTGCTCAATGTTAGACGTCGCTGAAAATAAATATGCTGTTTTCGTAAATGACGTATAAGCATTCGCTGATGCCCCTTGTTTACTAAAGTCAGTAAACACATCCCGATCCTCTTTTTCAAACAATTTATGTTCTAAAAAATGGGCAACTCCTTCAGGAACCGCAACAGTTTCTGTTTCCCCCATCGGTACGAATGTTGAATCAATTGATCCATAATCTGTCGAAAAAATGGCAAAGGTTTTTTCCATTTCTTCCTTTGGAAATAAGAAGACCGTTAAACCATTTGGTAATACTTTTTTATACAACATTTCATCTATAGCTAAATAATCAATTCGCTTCATGAGTGATCACCGCTCTTTTCAGTTAATAAAAACACTGTATCTTGGACGACTTTCTCAGCAACGTTAATCACATCATCTTTAGTCACTGCATTAATTTTGGCAATAAATTGCTCAGGTGGCATTTGATACTCAGCGACGACTTGTTGATATAACAGCTCAATGATTCCTTGCGGATGGTCAAGGGTTTCTAAAATTTGATTAATGAGCATACTTTTCGTCTCGGCGATATCATCATCAGAAAAATCTCCTTGTTTCATCGCTGCCATTTGTTGTTCAATAATTTCTCGGGCTTTTTCATAATCTTTATGATCAATACCACTTAATACGAATAAGACACCTTTATGACTATCAAGTTGGGATGAGGCATAATAAGCAAGACTATGTTTTTCCCGAACATTCATAAACAATTTAGAATTAGGAAAACCACCAAATAATCCATTAAATACTTGTAACGCTGGATATTGATTATCGGAAAATGTGCAATTTGTTCGATAACCAAGATGCAATTTAGCTTGCTGAATTTCTTGATGTTCAATAACTTCATTAATTTGACTAATTATTGAGGTTTCTTGATTAATTTCTAATCGACTATGATCGTTTTCATGTAGTGAAACAAAAGCTGTTGCTATTTTTTCCTGCATTGTGGCAACATTAAAGTCGCCTAACACGTAAATATCTATTTGGTCTTCGTTTAACATTTTTTCATATTGTTCATAAAGCTGTTTTGCTGTCATCGTTTTTAAATCTTCAACATAACCGTGTACATGTAAGCTATATCGTTCATCTTTAAACATTTCGTCAATTAAACGTAAATTTGCATATTGAATTTTATTATCGACAATTGATTGAATTTTTTTCTCTAATGTCTTCTTTTCCCGTTGAAAAATTGTTTCTAAAAATGCTCCTTCTTCTGTTAATGGATTAAAAATAACTTCCTGCAACAATTGAATCGCTTCATCGATAAGTGTTGATTCATCGGGAATAAACTTTTCATTAGCTACCGCAACCCGGACACTAAATATATGGTGGTCACCTTTTTTAGCAACATCTAATGAAAGCGTTGCTCCATACAGTTCATCAAGCTTAAGTTGTAAAGCTTGTTCAGAAGGATAATTAACTGTACCTTGTCGTAAAACATATGGAAAGAGTGCACGTTCAGTAACCATTTCCCGTGCTAAATTAGTTTTAAATTTAATAACAAAATGTATTGTTTTAAACTTTTTAGTCGGTATAAGATGTAATTGATAACCTTTTGCTTGTATCGTTTGCTCATTAAGTTCGTTCATAATGACCTCCTATATATTTATTAAAAATCTTATGATGATTTTTCTTCCTCTTGTTTAGATACGAGAACTGTACGTGGTCGATTGCCTTCATAAGGTCCAACAATCCCTCTCTCCTCCATCGCATCAATTAAACGCGCCGCCCGTGTATAGCCAATGCGAAAACGTCGTTGTAACATTGAAACACTTGCACTTTGTATATCGATAATTAAATTTACCGCATCTTCATACAACTCATCATCAACATCCGTTAATTGCTCGGTCTCTTTGTTAGGAATCATTTCTTCATCATAAGATGCTTTTTGCTCATTCGTGCAATGTTCAACAATTCGTTGTACTTCTTCGTCTGATAAAAAAGCTCCCTGAACACGAATTGGTTTTGACATTCCAACAGGCATATATAACATATCACCACGTCCGAGTAATTTTTCTGCTCCACCGGTATCGATAATCGTACGAGAATCAGTTTGTGAAGAAACACTAAAGGCGATTCTCGAAGGTATGTTTGCTTTAATAACACCTGTAATAACATCAACTGACGGTCGCTGGGTTGCAATAATTAAATGAATCCCAGCTGCTCGTGCCATTTGGGCTAGTCTCGTAATCGAATCTTCTACATCCTTTGATGCAACCATCATTAAATCAGCTAGTTCATCAACAATGACGACGATATAGGGTAAGGGGGCATGGTGTTCTTCTTCGGAAACAACTTCATTATATTGTTCAACCTGTTCATTGTACGCTTCAATATTTCTTGTTCCCGTTTCTGAAAACAGTTCATAACGTCGCTCCATTTCAGCGACGACTTTCATCAATGCCATGGACGCTTTTTTCGGATCTGTAACAACAGGTGCAAGCAAATGAGGTATACCATTATAAACGTTTAATTCAACTTTTTTCGGATCAATCATCATCATTTTAACTTCATTTGGTTTAGCTCGCATTAAAATTGTTGCAATTATACTGTTAATGCAAACACTTTTACCACTTCCTGTTGCTCCGGCAATGAGTAAATGCGGCATTTTATTTAATGCCCCGACAATTGTATGACCAGAAATATCGCGGCCGAGAGCAAACAACAATTTATTCGGTTGATTACTCGTCGCTTCAATAACTTCACGAAAAGATACGACTGCAATGTCTTTATTCGGTACTTCTATACCAACAGCTGACTTACCAGGTATTGGTGCTTCAATTCTTATATCCTTTGCAGCTAAAGCTAAGGCTAAGTCATCATGTAAGCTAACGATACGACTTACCTTAACACCCGCTTCAGGAGTCAATTCATATTTCGTTACCGCAGGTCCGACATGGACTTGGTTGACACGAACATTCACACCAAAACTTTGAAACGTTTGTTCAAGTTTTTTAATCGTTGATTGAATATGTGAACGTTCATATTTTTGTGAGCCTTTCTCATTCCTATTTAATAAATCAATTGACGGTAATTGGTAATCGAAACTCGTCTGATTTTCATCACGTATTTTATCAAGAGAAATAAATTGTTCATCGGCTACATCAGATATATTTTCGCTATCGTTATTTTCTTCAGTCACTGGAGATTTATGCGAAAATTCATGAATAACTAATTGTTCATCATTAATTGGACGCTCATCCATTTCTAGAACGACCGGCTCTTCCTTCACTCGTTTTTGTTTTGTACGCTTGTTTTGTTGAGCTGTTGCTTTGCTTTTTTTAATCAATAATTTCAAAGCATGTACTATTTTTATGAACATCTCTCCTAAAGAGGCATTCGCTATAAACGCAATTCCTATAAGCATTGAAAAGACGGCAACAATTTTAGTTCCAACTAAAGAAAATAAATAATAACAACAAGCTAACAACATTCCCCCAATAATACCACCGCCAAATTGGGAAATTGTTTCGGCATTCGTCAATTGGTGCCATGTGAATTTTAAGATTGAAACATCTTCAACAACTAAACGTTCAAATAATTGAATATGCGTCAGCAATAAAAGGCCTAAAATAAAAATTAAAATACCAATAAATTTTTTATCGTAAAAGTTTGGCAAACGTCTTTTAATTAATAAAAATAAACCAAAAGTTAATAATGTTAAACTGGCGAGAAAATACCACATTCCTAAGAAAAATCGAAAAAGAAAGACTAGACCTCCGGGTATAAATCCTTCATCAAGGGGTGCAACTCCACTTCCTAAAATGGCAATGAAAATTAACAAAATACCAATCAATTCAAACTTTACATTGTTTTTTAATCGTTGTTTTTTTCGTTTTTTCTTTTTAGTCATGACGCTCACCTCACTTGTAATGATTTATATGAATGAAACCCTTGTCACTTAGAAGACAAGGGTTTAAACGTAATACATATAATTATAGTATACCATAAAATGGTTTGGTAATTACACTATGGACATTAAACAAAATAATTATCTTTTTTAAAAAATTAGTAATGTATACTTATTCTAAAATCGTTGGTTGAACATCATCTGGAATAGGGCACGTATAGGAGTTTTCATCCCTAAAAGATATAAATTCATCACGTACTTTTTTAAAGTCATTCTCATTTTGGAATAAATGTGTTGCAGTTTTAGCCATCGCTTCTGCCGCTCTTAACATTCCTTTATGAGCAAAACTACTTTTTCCTTGAGTCGTCATTTGCCAAGAATGTCCAGGAGTACCCAATGCACAAGTTGCAGCTGATAATTGAGCTGTTGGGACAACCCAACTAACATCAGCAACATCTGTCGAACCTGCCATTGGACGTTCAATTGGTTCATAGGGAGAAACGAAGTCAGCTAAATAGCTACCCTTGGAAATATTCTCATAAATTGAGTCTCCGAAATTTTTAGATGAGTTTAAAAAACTTTTTTTCTCATGAGATGTTAATGATTCCCATAACTTTTTAGCAAATTGAATTTCTTCTTCAGTAAGTTGTTCAATCGTTGAGTCAAGTAATTTATTGTATAAAATTTTTTCTAAACTTCGATTAGGAATATAATTAGAACATGCTTTATCAAATTTCATTGTCATTTCAGTTTCTGTCATTAAGGCAGCGCCCTCGGCTATTTTTATGACACGTTCATAAATTTCATCAACTTGTTTTATTTCGGGAGCTCGAATTAAATACAACACTTCGGCTTCTGCCTGAACAACATTCGGGGAAAAACCACCAGTATTAGTAACGGCATAATGAATACGTGCTTCCGGTATAATATGCTCACGCAAATAGTTTACACCAGTATTCATTAGTTCAACAGCATCTAATGCACTTCGTCCTAAATGGGGTGAGGCTGCGGCGTGGGAAGATACTCCTTCAAACTTAAAGTAAACTTGATAATTCGCTAAACTCGACATACTTATAATGCTATTCGTATCCCCAGGATGCCACGTTAAAGCGATATCAACATCATCAAACACACCTTCACGGACCATAAATGTTTTTCCAGAACCACCTTCTTCCGCTGGACAACCAAAAAACTTAACGGTACCACTTAAATTGTTTTTCATCAGAAAATCCTTCGTCGCACATGCAGCAGCAAAAGAGGCCGTTCCTAATAAATTATGTCCACAACCATGTCCATTAGCTTTTCCATCTGGTTTTTGAACTGTTTTATTAGCAACTTGTCCTAAACCAGATAATGCATCATATTCTCCAAGGAAACCAATGACGGGCGATCCATGACCATAGGTTGCAACAAATGATGTTTTGATATTCGCAACACCACGTTCTACTGTAAAACCTGCATTTTCACAGGCCTTCGCTAAATACTCCGCTGATTCATATTCAATAAAACGTAATTCTGGGTGTTCATAAATGAAATCACTAATTTTAATAAAGTTTTCACGATTTTTCGTTAAATACTTTTTAATTTGGTCTGTTTTTTGCGAAATCATTAATATAATTCCCCCTATATTTTTAGTCACTTCATATTTAATTGTTTAAATATTAATAAACACCTAAGACTAATAGGTGTTTATGAAAAAATATTTTCCCATTTATTAATCAATTATTATGTTTGTACTGATCGTTGAATAAACCTACGTACTTTTTTAACTAAGATATAATTTAAAATTAATTGATTTTTTATCGCAATCGCTTTCATAACTTCATTATAAACAGTCAATATACATAATAAATGAGCTCACCTTTGTTAAATAAATCAATTTCATCATTTTAAAAAATGAACGCAATAATAGGGTATAAATATGTGATTTTTAAATAGCCCAGTTTAGTTATGTTTATTGTGTTTTGTTTGGTTACCCTTCGCAATTCACGAGCACGACCTCAGCTTTTGTATGACCGTTAAATAGCGATACAATAATTTTCAGCTCGTGCTCTTCAACGTACAGGACGTACTAATGCCGACGTTAGTCACAGGAAGTATTTCTCCGGTCTTTTTAAAAAATTATATTTTCTATCAAGATACAATATTTGCGGAGATCTTTTCATTTTTATACTTTAAAACCTTTGCCCTGTATAAGTTAGAAATTATGAAATTCATTCAAGTAATAATATTTGTACTGTCATATTTGAAATAAATAGTCGATGAGCGATGTTATTAAAAACTCCTCACTTATGAGAAATTTCAACGATCATCTCAATTTCAACCGCTGAATTTCCAGGAAGTGACTCTACACCAATAGCAGATCTAGCATGTTGGCCACGTTCTTTACCAAAAGTTTTTAAAAGTAAACGGGAAGCAGCATTCATAACAACACCTTGTTCAGTAAAATATTCCTTCGTTTGCACAAAACCGTTTACTTTAACAATGTTTTTAACCTTGTCAAGGGTTCCTAGATAAAGCTCTAACTGTTCAATTAAATTTTTCATACATTGCTCGGCTGCTTTTTCACCTTCTGCTGTTGTTAAATCTTTGCCGACTTTTCCCGTAAATAACAATTTCCCGTCTTTTCGACACGTTTGTCCTGACAAAAACAATAGTTGACCAACTTGGCGAACTGGTATAAAAGCACTTTTGTTTGTTGACAATTATTTCACTCTCCCTAATAGATGTTTATTTACATTATTAATCTTTCAGAAGTTTCTACGATTTAAGTATAATGCATTAACAATAATCATACAACATCGATTATGAAAATTAAGCATAGGAAGTTGTGTCTTATAAAGGTTCTTTTAACGATAATATTGTACCGGGCTGAAAATTGTCATTTAAAAAATCAGCGGGATCTGTTGACATAACTTGTAAAACTTCAAAGTTATGGGCTGATGTTTGTTTAACATAAAGCTTCCTCCCCCCATAGGAAATAACATGTTGATTATTGTTCAAAGATGTTTCTTCTGTAGGATAAATATCATACGATGATAATGGTGTATATAAAATCAATCCTCTGCACCATCCTTTTCACTTTCTCGCTCTTTAATAAAACTATTGATCTTTTCCATTGCTTCTTTCACCCCACCAACTTCATCGATCAATCCATAAGCAACCGCATCATGACCAACAACATTCGTTCCAATATCCCGGGTCAAATTTCCTTTTGCAAACATTAAATCCTTTAATTTTGTTTCTTTTATTTCGGAATGGTTAACGATGAAATCAATGACACGTTCCTGCATTTTATCTAAATATTCAAAGGTTTGTGGAACGCCGATAACTAAACCTGTTAAACGCACAGGGTGGATAGTCATTGTTGCTGTAGGTGTAATATAAGAGTAATCTGTACTTACAGCAATCGGAACGCCAATCGAGTGACCACCGCCAAGCACTATAGAAACAGTTGGTTTTGAAATTGATGCGATCATTTCTGCTAACGCTAAACCAGCTTCAACATCTCCACCGATTGTATTAAGTAAGACGATTAATCCTTTAATTTTTGGGTTTTGTTCAATGGCGATTAACTGTGGTAATAAATGTTCATATTTGGTCGTTTTATTTTGCGGGGGTAGTTGGATATGCCCTTCAACTTGACCGATAATCGTTAATACATGAACGTTTGCTTCAGGAGCTTCAGGAATTTTTGTCTGTCCTAATGCTTCTATTTTTTCAACGAGGGACGAGCTTTGTTCAGTTGCTAAATTATTTTGCTTCGTATCCATAGATTCGTCATACCTCCTAAAGATGTACATTATTTATAGTATGAACAAATGATTAAAGAACATGCGATAACCATTTGTAAAATAAAAAACATCAGATAAACTGATGTTTTTAAATGACTAACTCATTTGTGTTATTTTATTAAGTTCAAAAGCTTCATGTAGAGCATTTAGCGCTTTTATGAGATCTTGTTCACGTATGAGTACCCAAATTGTCGTATGACTATCTGCCGCTTGATATATTTTCACATGTTCTTTTGTCAACGCCTGAACAATTCTTGCAGCCACACCCGGCACACCTGTCATTCCTGCCCCGACAATAGATACTTTAGCAAAGTTTTGTTCTATTTGATGTTCGTAACTTAATTCATCTAAAATTTGCACGGTTCGTTCGGATAAATTATTTGGAACCGTGTATACAACTTTTTCTGGAGAAATATTAATAAAATCGACGGAAATATTTGCATCTGCCATCGCTTGGAAAATCTTTGCGTGTGTCGTTTGCTCATTTTCTTTAACGTTCACACTAATTTGCGCAATATTTGCAATGTATGTGACTCCTGTTACGAGACGGTCTGGAATAAGTTTTCCCGTTGGTTGACGGGATGATGTAATTAAAGTTCCTAAATTATCCGTATAAGTTGATCTAACTCGTAAAGGGATTTCAGCATGCATGGCAATTTCAACAGCACGTGGGTGAACGACTTTCGCCCCTTGATAGGCTAAATGACATATTTCCATATATGTGATGACATCTAGGGATCGAGCGTTTTTAACAACGCGAGGATCTGCTGTCATAATCCCATTGACATCCGTAAAAATATCTATCCGCTCAGCTACAGTTGCTGCTGCTAATGAAGCGGCTGTTGTATCACTACCACCGCGACCTAATGTCGTTATATCACCGGAAGTTGTCTCTCCTTGAAATCCAGCAACAACGACGACATCAACCGTCTTAAATTCGGTGAAAATTCGCTCTGGATTAACTTCCTTAATATTTGCATCATTAAAGGATTCATCTGTTATAATTCCCGCTTGTGGGCCTGTTAAAGTCGTTGCTACTATTTTTTCGGCAATTAGCTCACTCGTTAAAACAACGGAAGATATAATTTCACCACAAGACATTAATAAATCTAATTCTCGCTTTAACATTGGCTTCGTTCGTTCGGAAATTAAACTTAATAATGAATCTGTTGCGTAAGGTTCGGGTGTTCTACCAAGGGCAGAGACGACGACAATAACTTTATAATTTTCTCTTAAAGCCGCTTTAATGTGGCGAATAACATGTTGGCGGCTTTTTTGGTCACTTACTGATGTTCCACCATATTTCTGGACTAAAATACGCATATTTTTCACCTTTTACTTTTAAATAATTTCCCTTGCAATAAGTGTTTCCGCAATTTGTACGGTGTTTAAAGCAGCGCCCTTCATTAAATTATCACTAACAATCCATAAATGAAAAGCACGGTCCTTGTGCAAATCTTTTCGTATACGTCCGACAAACACTTCATCTTTGTTTGTTGCTGCAAGTGGTGTTGGATATGTTTGTGTTGCTGGATCATCTTGTAAAATGACACTTGGTGCTTCCCTTAATACTTCCTTTAGCTCATCTACTGAAACACCATCTTTTTCTATTTCAATAAAAACACTTTCTGAATGTGATGTAACAACAGGAAGCCTTACACACGTTGCAGCGACTGATAAATTTGGTAATTCCATAATTTTCTTCGTTTCATTAATCATCTTCATCTCTTCGGCTGTATAACCGTTTTCTTCAAATAAATCAATTTGTGGTAAAGCATTAAAAGCAATAGGATAATGCTTTTTATCAGCACCAGCTGGTAAAATATTCGCTTCCATTTCTTCTCCATTTAAATGGGCGTTAATTTGTGTTTTCAATTCTTCAATAGCACTTAAACCAGCACCAGAGACAGCCTGGTATGTTGAGACGATGACATTCGTTAAACCGTACGTTTCAAAGATTGGTTTTAATGCAACAACCATTTGAATCGTTGAGCAGTTTGGATTAGCGATTAATCCTTGATGGTTATCAAGTGCATGTGGGTTAACTTCAGGTACAACTAGCGGAACAGTTTCATCCATACGAAAAGCACTCGTATTGTCAATGACTATTGCCCCACGGTCAATGGCCGCTTCTGCTAGTTGTTTTGTGACAGCTCCACCGGCTGAGAAAAAAGCAATATCGATATTTTCAAATTGTTCAGGTGTCGCCTCCTGAACGATGAGTTCTTTATCTTTAAAAGTAATTTTTGTTCCCGCTGATCGTTTTGATGAAAGCAAACGTAAATCATTGATTGGAAAGTTTCTCTTTTCTAACAATTGTCTAATGTTTTGTCCGACTGCACCTGTTGCCCCAACAAGTGCGACATTGTAAGTTCGTTCAGTCACTTTCAAGTCTCCTCCATTAAAAGTAATTAAAGTTATCTTAGCTGTTAATAATATCACATTTTAAGGAGATATGGAATTAAAATTATTATTAGGGAGTCTATTTAGTATTGACAGGAGTTGATCTTACATTCAAGATTTTCACTTTAGGCGGATGATTTTCGCGGCAACGGTAAGCGGAAATGTTTTATTAGCAATAATAAGCAAGTTAAAATATCGTAGGGCACTTTACGCGAAATTAATCGTTTTGAAAATTTTTTATTCGTCGTCAACTAAAATCATATCTTCCCCAATTTTTTTAATCGATTGCCAAGGAATTTCCATTTCTTCGTCGTTTTTCTTTAAACCGAACCAATTATAGTCGGGAATAATTAATGATTTAATTTGACCAGTCGTTTGATCAATGTTTAAATCGATATGTCCTAAAGTACCTAAACGGGCTCCCTTAGATATGTGAACAACTTCTTTACCGCTAATATCTTTATAACGCACAATCGTCACCTCCGTTTTCTCTACAATTTTAATTAAACATTTTTATATTATGTGACATAATAATTCATCGGTTATCCCATAAAATTTTCAGTAATTATTTCATTATCTATATAAGCAAATGGATGTTCAGATTTATCTGTCGGACTATTTAAATATAAAATAAATTTCATTAACATAATCGTTATTATTGTGCCTGTCATGAATAATGAAATAAAAATTAAAAAATCTTTTATACGCATGACAAATCACCCCATATTTATTTATATGAGGTGTAATCGTACGATATACTTTAATATTTTTGTTGAAAATAAAAAAGAAACTGGATGTCCAGCTTCTTGTCCTTGAAAGTATTTAGCGTCGATTTTTCTTTTGTTTTTGTTCTTCTAATAAAACAGCTTTACGAGACAAATTGATTCTACCTTGATGATCAATTTCTTTAACCTTGACCATAATTTCATCACCGATTGAGACGACATCTTCGACTTTGTTCACTCGTTTAAGATCTAATTCTGAAATATGTACTAAGCCATCACGCCCATTAAATATTTCAACAAAAGCTCCAAACTTTTCAATACGGCGAACTTTACCTAAATACATTTCACCAACG
The DNA here is from genome assembly GCA_035302425.1 of Bacillota bacterium. Taxonomy (GTDB): domain Bacteria; phylum Bacillota; class Bacilli; order Bacillales; family Amphibacillaceae; genus CALAMD01. The sequence goes on from DATGSQ010000013.1 coordinate 15,242, forward strand.
ACGACTTCACGAACGATATCTTCAATAATCTCTTTTGCCTTTTCGTTCATTGCCGCATCAGTGGATGAAATGAAGATTGTCCCATCTTGTTCGATATCAATACTTACACCTGTTTGGTCAATAATTTCATTTATTTGTTTACCACTTGGACCAATCACGTCACGAATTTTTTCTGTATCAATCGTCATTGTAAGAATTTTTGGCGCATAAGGTGATAATTGTTCACGTGGTTCGCTAATCGTTTCTAACATTGAATCAATAATTTGTAAACGACCGATTTTTGCTTGTTCTAATGATTCCTCTAATATTTCTTTTGATAAACCATCGATTTTAATATCCATTTGTAAAGCAGTTATTCCTTTTTTCGTACCGGCAACTTTAAAGTCCATATCACCAAGAGCATCTTCCATACCTAAAATATCAGTTAAAATGGAATAATCGTCATTCGATTTAACGAGACCCATCGCAATTCCCGCAACCGGGGCTTTTATCGGTACACCTGCATCCATTAATGCTAATGTACTTGCACAAATGCTCGCTTGTGATGATGAACCGTTAGATTCTAACACTTCTGAAACGAGTCGAATCGTATATGGAAAATCTTTTTCTGCAGGGATAACTTTTTCAAGTGCTTTTTCCCCTAAAGCTCCATGTCCGATCTCCCGGCGCCCTGGTGCACGAATTGGTCCAGTTTCACCAACACTATATTGTGGGAAATTATAATGGTGCATGAAACGTTTTGATTCTTCCAAGTCTAAGCCGTCTAAAATTTGAACATCGCCTAAAGCTCCTAATGTACATACAGATAATGCTTGCGTTTGTCCACGGGTAAATAAACCTGAACCATGGGTTCTACGTAATAAACTTACACGTGATGATAATGGGCGAATTTCATCTAAATGACGTCCATCAGCCCGTACTTTTTCTTCGGTAATTAAACGGCGGACTTCTTCTTTTACTAATTCATCTAATGCTTGTTCGACTTGACCGAAAAGTTCTTCATCTTCTTCATCGTATTTTGCTAAGACTGTTTCTTTTACATGTTCAATAGCGTCTTCTCGTGCATGTTTTTCTACCATACGAATAGCTTCTCTTAACGAATCATTAGCGAGTTTTTTTACTTCAGATTGAACGGCTTCATCGACAGTAAATACTTCAACAGGAAATTTTTCTTTGTTTACTTTTGCGATAATTTCTTCTTGAAATTCAACGAGGCGAATGACTTCTTCATGGCCAAACATAATCGCATCGAGAATAACATCTTCGGATACCTCATAAGCTTCAGCTTCAACCATATTTACAGCATCTTTCGTTCCAGCTACCGTTAAATTAATTTCGCTTTTTTCTTGCTCTTCAATCGTCGGGTTAATAATAAATTCACCGTCGACTAAACCTACATTAACACCAGCAATTGGACCGGAAAAAGGAATATCTGAAATGCTTAAGGCAATTGATGAGCCGATCATTGCGGCAATTTCTGTTGAACAATCTTGGTCAACACTCATCACTGTACTAATAATTTGCACTTCATTACGAAATCCTTCGGGAAATAATGGACGAATTGGTCGATCAATTAAACGAGCGGCTAATATTGCTTTTTCACTCGGTCTACCTTCACGTTTAATAAATCCACCAGGTATTTTACCAACCGCGTATAATCGTTCCTCATAATTGACGGTTAATGGGAAGAAAGGTAAATCTTTAGGTTCTTTAGAAGCGGTAGCAACGGATAAAACCGACGAATCACCATATTGGATCATACATGCGCCATTTGCTTGTTTTGCGAGTTCTCCAATTTCTACTGTAAAAGGTTTTCCAGCTATTTCTGTAGAGAATACTTGTTTTTCATCATTCATTAATATATGGACTCCTTTCAAACTTACATCTATTATCTTCCATTGTAATCATTCATCGATGAAATGTAAATTTTATAAATATTTTACCTAAAAATAATATGTAAAAAAAGCAGGAAATCTCCTGCTTTTTGTTATCTTCGTAAACCTAGTTTTTGAATTAAGTTACGATAGCTCGTAATGTCATTGTTACGTAAGTAGTTGAGTAAATTACGACGTCTACCGACTTTCTTCAATAACCCACGACGTGAATGATGATCACGTTTATGACGTTTTAAATGTTCGTTTAAAATGTTAATTTCTTCTGTTAAAACAGCGATTTGTACTTCTGTTGAACCAGTGTCATTTTCGTGAGTTTTAAATTCATTAATAATCTCTTGTTTTCTCTCTTTTGTAATTGCCATGTTGTGCACCTCCTATTTTTTAACATCCCCATTCCCCTAGCAAACGTCGGAGTGTCGTTTTGCCAAGCGATGGTTATCGATTTTAAGCGTACATGTTTTTACACAAAAAAGCAAGTTAATTTTGTTCGTTTTGAAAAAAATCTCGAATAAATTGTTCATCATGTTGAAGTTGACTAATTAATTCATCGGCTGAAGAAAACTTCTGCTCTTCTCTAACGAACGTATGCCACTGCACGGCAAGCTCACTTTTATAAATATCTTTTTCAAAATCTAATAAATGAACTTCGAGCAAAGGTTTTTGTTGATCCTTTTCAAAGGTTGGACGATATCCTAAATTTGCCATACCTAGATGGGTTTTGCCGTTAACAGTCGCTTTTACTGCATAAACACCGGGAGCAGGCAGAAGAGCTTCATCATTTACGTCTAAATTGGCTGTTGGAAAGCCAATCGTTCGTCCACGCTTGTTTCCTTCAACGACAGTACCGATCGTTTGTAACGGGCGACCTAAAAGTTTATGAACATTAGCCATTTCTCCAGACTCGATAAGGGAGCGAATATATGTTGAACTAACTTTCTTTTTATCATAGGATACTTTTTCAATAGTCGTATAAGTTAGTTGATCGTTTGCATAGTCTTTGATGTTCGTCATATTACCTTTACCTTTGTATCCATATGTAAAATCAAACCCTGCAACTAGATGTTTAATATTAAGTCCGATAATAAAATGGTCAATGAATTGTTTCGGTAACAATGATGAAAGATCTTTATTAAAAGTAACCGTATATAAGCAATCGACGCCTAATTGTTTTAAAGCACGCTGCTTTTCTATTGGTGGTGTTATGTATTTTACCGTTTGTTCACCGTTACTTAAAACAACCTTTGGGTGGGGAAAAAAAGTCAAAACAGCACTTTGTAAATCGTGTTCTTTAGCGTATTGTACAGCTGTTTTAATGACTTTTTGATGACCTAAATGAACGCCGTCAAAAAATCCAATCGCACAAACGGTTTCAGGAATTTTCTCTTTTACCAATTGATGTGGATATGATAGTTTAATAATTTTCATCACTTTCACCTTCACTTATGAGTAATAAAGACGCGAATAGGTTTTATTGTATATATATCGTTACGGTCAACTTCATAAATGGCAATAAGTTCATTTTGATAAGTTAATAAAAATGGTTCTTCGGAGGTTATTTGTTCAATGTTTTTTAATTTTTGCCCATAACTAACTTTTTGCTTCGTTTGCGAATCTACTTCTATTTTAGCCATATGTTGTAATGCTCGCAACATTGAAACGGTCGTTTGTTCTAAATTGTTATTTACCTTTGCTTTCTCTATTTCAGCAAAAGTGATTGTTTCCTCTTTTACAAATGAACTTGCTTCAACACGTATTAAATGAGACATGTGGGCGGGATAGCCAAGTTTTTTACCGATATCTACACATAATGTGCGAATATAAGTTCCTTGAGAACAATTTACTTTAAATGTAAAAGATGTACCGTTATTCGTCATGGGCGATGTCCGCTCAATGTTATATATGGTCACTTTCCGTTTCGGTCGTTCAACATGTATGTTCGCCCGGGCATATTCATACAGTCGTTTTCCTTTAACACGAACAGCAGAATATAATGGAGGTATTTGTGTAATCGTTCCTTGGAAAGATTGTAACACTTCATCAACCTTAGCTAATGTTAGTGATTGTTTAACTTGTGTTTCTTTAATAATTTCCCCGTGCGCATCCTCTGTTTCCGTTGCTATACCTAATTGTATTTCAGCAATATATGTTTTATCCATCGCTGTCAAATAAGGAACGATTTTCGTCGCTTGACCGATACAAATGGGTAATACACCTTCAACCATCGGATCAAGTGTTCCTGTATGTCCAACTTTACGTGTTTCATATATTTTTCTTATTTGTTGAACACAATCATGTGAAGTCATACCACTAGGTTTCCATAAGGGAATAATGCCATCCATACGATCACCACCATTTTATTAATAGAAAAAATCTGATCTGTCACCTAACAGATCAGATATTAATCGTTTATTTGTTTAAGTCACGCAAAATTTGTTCAATACGGCTACCACGCTCTAATGTGTCATCAAATTCAAAAGTAATTTCCGGAGTTTTACGTAACTGGATACGTTTGCCGATTTCTGAACGGATAAAACCGTTAGCTTTCGCTAAACCGACGAGCGTTGAGTCCTTTTTATCTTCATCTAAAACTGAAATATAAATCGTCGCTTGTTGCAAATCTCCCGTCACTTCTACATCAGTAACTGTAACAAAACCAATGCGCGGGTCTTTTAACTTTCGTGTAATAATTTCGCCCATTTCCTTTTTAATTTCTTCTGCAACTCGATTCGCTCGAATATTACTCATGCTTGTCACCTCGTTTTTAAACAATACTAAAATGTTAAAATTTTCTATAGCCGTTCAATATTTGTTAACGTTCGCTCTAATTCTGAAAACGAATCAATAATCCGCAAAGCTTCTTGAATAATTTGCTCGGCGTGAACCGTCTCATTTGACACGGTTACAATTCCTAATTTCGTTCGTTGCCATAAATCATGGTAGTCTAACTCAGCAACAGAGACGTTTAATTTTTGCCGTAATTTATGAATGATTCGTTTAATGAGCGAACGTTTATCTTTCAATGATTGCTCATTGTATAAAAAACATTCTACTTCAACATAGCAAATCATGTACGTTCAATTTCTTCCATAATATAAGCTTCAATAATATCACTTTCTTTAATATCATTGAAATCTTTAATCGTAATTCCACATTCATAATTTTGTTGGACTTCACGAACATCATCTTTAAAACGTTTCAAAGCAGCAATTTCACCTTCATAGATGACGACACCATTACGGATGAGTCGTACAAAACTGTCTCGAGTAATTTTACCGTCAGTAACATAACAACCAGCGATTGTACCGATACGCGATACTTTAAAAGTTTCACGTACCTCTGCTTGACCGATTACTTTTTCTGCATATTCAGGATCGAGCATTCCTTTCATCGCTGCTTCAACTTCTTCAATCGCTTGATAGATGACACGATGTAATCGTATGTCTACTTTTTCTTCAGAAGCGGCTTTGTTTGCATTAACATCTGGACGAACATTAAAACCAATGATAATCGCATTTGATGCCGACGCTAAAATAACATCAGATTCTGTAATACCGCCTACACCTGAATGAATGATATTAATATTAACACTTTCCACTTCGATTTTTTGTAATGAAGCAGCCAAAGCTTCAGCCGACCCTTGAACGTCCGCTTTTATAATAATATTTAATTCTTTCATATCACCTTGTTTAATTTGCTCAAACAAATCATCAAGACTAATTTTCGTCTGTTCACTTCGACTTTGCAAAATCTCTCTTTGTTGACGGGCTTCACCAATTTGTCGTGCTTGACGTTCATTAGCAAATACTAAAAATTGATCGCCCGCTTGTGGTACAGCATTTAATCCCGTAATTTCCACAGGTGTTGATGGTCCTGCCGAATTAATTCGGTGACCTAAATCACTAACCATCGCTCTTACACGTCCATATGTGTTTCCAACGACTAATGAATCACCAACTTTTAATGTACCGTTTTGAATGAGTAAACTTGCTACAGCACCCCGACCGCGATCAAGCTGTGCATCAATAACTGTTCCGTGGGCAACAGTTTTTGGATTAGCTGTCAATTCTTCCATTTCTGCGACGAGTAAAATCATCTCTAATAACTCATCAATACCTTCACCTTGAAGAGCTGATAACTTCACGAAAATCGTATCGCCACCCCAGTCTTCGGCAATGAGATTATGTTCTGTTAACTCCTGCATCACACGATCAGGGTTTGCTGATTCTTTATCCATTTTATTGACAGCAACTATTATCGGTACTTCAGCTGCTTTAGCATGGTTAATCGCTTCTACTGTCTGTGGCATAACCCCATCATCTGCTGCAACGACAAGAATTGCGATATCTGTTACTTGAGCACCACGTGAACGCATGCTCGTAAAAGCCTCGTGACCAGGAGTATCAAGAAACGTTATTTTCTTTCCTTCCGCTTCAACTTGATAAGCACCAATATGCTGTGTAATACCACCTGCTTCACCTTCAGTCACTTTTGTATGGCGGATTGAATCGAGCAATGTTGTTTTACCATGGTCAACATGCCCCATAATTGTTACAACAGCTGGTCTTTCTTCTAAATCTTCTTCACGTTCTTCTGGAATATATTTATCAAAGTCAGTTTCATCTAGCTCAATAACTTTTTCAACTTCATAGCCGTATTCATTACAAATAAGTTCAATCGCTGCATCATCTAAATCTTGATTTTTCGTCGCCATAACACCTAAAAACATTAAATTTTTAATAATTTCAGCGGTGTCTTTATTTAGTTTTTCGGCTAGTTCACTTACGGTTAAAGTATCTGAGTACGTAATTTTCCTTTGTGATGATTTTGTTTCTTCTTTAGGTAGTTCTTTTTTTGACGGTTTCGTTTGCTTTTCCTCGCTTTTCATTTTTTTCTTTTTGTCTTGTTTTTTCCTATTCATTTGCTGTTTTGATTTGTCTTTTTCTTTTGGTTGTTGAAATGATTTATCTAGCTCTTGTTTAATTTCTGTCGTAATCATTGACATATGATTCGTAATATCGATATTTAACTTTTTTAACTCATCTAAAACTTTACGGCTCGTTAAGTTATTTTCCTTTGCATATTCATATACACGCATTTTATCCATACGTTCACCCCCGAAATTAGTTACCCTTAATTAAAGTTTTTAATTTATGGGCAAATCCATCATTAAGTATAGCGATAGCAACACGATTCGTTTGTCCAATAGCATGCGATATAACTGCTTTTTCATCGACCATCATATAAGGTATTTCATAACTAGTACATTTATCCGTTAATTGTTTATACGTTTGTGGGCCACAATCTGACGCTATTAAGACGAGCTTAACCCGTCTTTGTTGAATATGTTTAATAATTTTATCAACGCCTAGTGAACATTGATTCGCTCGGTATGCTAAACCTAATAAATTTAAATAACTTTCCTTCATATCATCACTCTTTAACGAGCTTTTTAAGTTCCTCATAAAGCTCTTTATCTACAGGAACTTTTAAATGGTCACTTAAAATATTTGTTTTTTGGGCTTTTTCAATGACTTGTTCATTTTTTGATAAGTAGGCGCCACGACCATTTTGTTTTCCTGTTAAATCAATAAATACTTCGCCTTCTTTATTACGAACAATTCTAATTAAATTTTGTTTTGGCAACATCTCTTGCGTAACAACACATTTTCTTAAAGGTATTTTTCTTTTTCTACTCATAAAAATACCCCCTCTATGGTTCTAACAAAGGATCATTGTCAGAATCGTCTTCTTCCAAATCATCAAATAAACTATCGTCGAACAACGGTTCTTCTTCTGAAATGATTCCTTCTTCTTTAGCAGCTGTTTCACTTTTTATATCAATTTTCCAGCCTGTTAGTTTGGCCGCTAAACGTGCGTTTTGTCCACGTTTACCAATGGCTAATGACAATTGATAGTCCGGGACGACAACCGTTGACTCTCTTTCTTCTTCATTTAATATGACTTGTGACACCTTAGATGGACTTAACGCATTAGATACGAAAATTGCTGGATCATCTGACCATTCGACAATATCAATTTTTTCACCATTTAATTCATCAACAATCGCTTGAACTCTTTGGCCTCTTTGCCCAACACAGGAGCCAACAGGATCAATATCTGGGTCATCTGCATAAACAGCAATCTTCGAACGATCCCCTGCCTCTCGAGCAATCGACTTAATCTCAACGATACCCGAAAATATTTCGGGAACTTCCATTTCAAAAAGTCTTTTTAAAAGACCTGGATGGGATCGGGAAATGAGTATTTGTGGGCCTTTTGTCGTCTTTTCAACTTTTGTCACATAAACTTTTATTCGATCATGAATATTGTATTCATCGGTTGGCATTTGATCGGATTCTGATAATTTCGCTTCAATTTTCCCTAAATTAACATAGACAAAACGGTGATCTCTACGTTGAATAATGCCAGTAATAACATCTTCTTCATGATCGATATACTGTTCATAAATAACACCGCGTTCTGCTTCTCGCACTCGTTGCGTAACAACTTGTTTAGCAGCTTGAGCAGCAATTCTTCCAAAATCTTTCGGTGTTACTTCTACTTCAATAATATCGTCGACTTCATAATTAGGATCTATTTCTTTAGCTGCTTCTAAAGAAATTTCAATTTGATCATTTTCCACATTTTCAACGATGTTTTTTTGGGCAAATAAACGCATTTTGTTTTCTTCGGGATTTAAGTCTACCCGAACATTCGTTGCTGATTGGAAATTCTTTTTGTAAGCAGAAATTAATGCGGCTTCTAAAGCTTCTAATAATATTTCTTTATCAATTCCTTTTTCTTTTTCAAGAAACTCAAGCGCTTCGAACAGTTTGCTATTCACAATACTTTCCTCCCTTATAATGCAACAGCTAACCTTGCTTTCGCAATTTTATCATACGGTATTTCGACGATTTTTTTACGCGCTAATACTTGATATTCAATCATTGCAATATCATTGTCAAAGCTTTGTAAAACACCTTGAAATTCCTTCTCACCATCAATATGGACATATAGTGTAACGTAAACATTTTTGCCAACACTTTTTTGAAAGTCTTCTTTCGTTTTTAACGGCCGTTCAACTCCAGGTGAAGAAACTTCTAAAAAATAAGCACCATTAATAATATCGGCATCATCTAACTTTTCACTCAACTCTGTTGATACTAATTCACATTCTTCTAAAGTTACCCCAGATTCTTTGTCGATAAAAACTCGCAAAAACCAATCCTGCCCTTCTTTAACGTATTCAATGTCGAATAATTCAAGATCATAATGTATGAGAATTGGTTCAACAAGTTCTTCTGTTACACGTTTAATTTGGCTCATCTTCAAAACCTCCCTAAGACCATTCTTATACAATATTATGGGCTAATAACTAAAATTCATTTGTACGAATAAGTTTCTGTATTCAATATGACTAGTAAGTGATTAAAACAATAATATTTTACTTTATTCAATATAAAACCCCTGCCAACCATTTGGGCAAGGGAATAACAGAAAGGTGTATAAAGAAAGAGTGGTTAGCCCACTCTTTAACGTAAACTTCATATCAATAGGATTGTAACATATAGGTGATGTGCATGCAAGTTTAAAATAGAGATAATTGATTTTCCTCCGCCATTCCTTCTAAACATCCGTGACGATCTAAATAATCTAGCACTGTTTTTGATATTTTACTACGTTCGCGCAAATCTTCTTTTGACAAAAACTCACCTTGTTTACGAGCATTGACGATGTTCAATGCTGCGTTCGTTCCAAGACCATCGACGGCATTAAATGGTGGGATAAGAGAATTATGATCAACGATAAAATCTGTCGCATCAGATTTATATAAATCGACTTTTTGAAATGAAAATCCGCGTGCATACATTTCTAAAGCGACTTGTAAAACAGTTAATAAATTTTTCTCTTTTGGTGATGCATCGTTGCCTTTTTCTTTTATCTCAGCAATTCGCTTTTTCAATGCATCATAACCTTTTGTCATCGTGTCTAACTCAAAGTCTCGTGCCCGAATAGAAAAGTAAGCTGCATAAAATTGTATCGGATAATATACTTTAAAATAAGCGATGCGAACAGCCATTAAGACGTATGCAGCTGCATGTGCCTTCGGGAACATATATTTAATCTTTTTACACGATTGGATATACCATTCTGGAACGCCGTGATTTTTCATTTCACTAATCCATTCATCCTTTAATCCCCGGCCACGGCGAACATGTTCCATAATGCTAAAGGCTAATGACGCTTCTAATCCTTGTTGCATTAAATAAACCATAATATCATCACGGCAACCGATAACTTCAGATAGTTCGCAAATACCATCATTAATTAAATCTTGAGCATTGCCTAACCAAACGTCCGTCCCATGCGAAAGTCCAGATATAATGACAAGTTCCGCGAAGCTTTTTGGTTTCGTTTCTTCTAACATTTGTCTAACAAATGATGTACCAAATTCCGGAACACCTAATGTTCCTGTTTCACAATCGATCTCTTCAGGTTTAATATCGAGTGCACGAGTACTTGAAAAAATACTCATTACTTTTTCATCATCAATCGGCACTTTTTTCGGATCAATTCCTGTTAAATCTTGTAACATACGAATAACAGTCGGATCATCGTGGCCGAGTATATCTAGTTTTAACAAATTATCTTCAATCGAATGGAAATCAAAATGAGTCGTTTTCCATTCGCTCGATTGATCATCTGCTGGAAATTGGACAGGTGTAAAATCGTAAATTTCTTTATCTTGGGGTACAACGATAATTCCGCCAGGGTGTTGACCAGTTGTTCGCTTAACGCCTGAACAGCCGATGACGAGCCGATCAATTTCAGCATTTTTTAAATGTAAATCATGATCTTGCGCAAAACCTTTTACATATCCATAGGCGGTACGCTCAGCAATCGTTCCAATCGTACCTGCACGATAAACATTATCTTCTCCAAAAAGTTCCTTTGTATAGTTATGTGCTTTTGGTTGATATTCTCCCGAGAAATTCAAATCAATATCAGGTACTTTGTCACCTTCGAAACCTAAAAATGTTTCAAAGGGAATATCTTGTCCATCTTTTATTAAAGCTTCACCACATGTAGGGCAGTTTTTATTCGGTAAATCATAACCACTAGCGAATGAACCGTCTGTAATAAATTCGTTATAATGACATTGCCTACATACGTAGTGTGGTGGTAATGGGTTTACTTCAGTAATCTCAGTCATTGTCGCTACTAACGATGACCCAACAGAACCACGGGAACCGACAAGATAACCGTCGAGTAACGATTTGTGGACGAGTTTATGAGATATTAAATAAATAACGGCAAAACCATGGCCAATAATACTCGACAATTCTTTTTCTAATCGTTTTTCAACAATTTCAGGTAAGGGATCACCATAAATTTTCTTCGCATTCCCATAAGTCAACTGGCGTACTTCTTCTTCCGCCCCGTCAATTTTCGGTGTATATAAATCTTTTTTCAATGGTGAAATATTATTAATCATCTCATTGATTTTTTGTGTATTAGTGACGACGATTTCTTTAGCAATGTCATCTCCCAAAAATTTAAACGTTTCAAGCATTTCGTCAGTCGTACGAAAATGAACGTCTGGTTGTGTTTGGCGGTTTAAAGGGTTACCTTTTTGTGACGCAATTAAAATACGACGAAACATTTTTTCATGTTTATCAACATAATGAACATTACCTGTTGCAACGACAATTTTATCCTTTTCTTTACCTAATTCTACAATTTTACGAAGGATGTCTAATATTTGTGCCTCCGTTTCTACGACATTTCTTTCGATAAGCCCTATGTAAGTTTCTGGAGGTTGAACTTCTAAATAATCATAAAATTCTATCGCTTTCTTCGCTTCATCAGGTGTTTTTTGCATCACTGCTTCAAAAACTTCACCATTATCACAAGCCGAGCCGACTAACAATCCTTCGCGATGCTGTTGTAATAATGAGCGTGGTATGCGCGGCACCCGATAAAAGTATTTTGTATGGGAAAGAGAAACGAGTTTATATAAGTTTTTTAAACCTGTTTCATTTTGAGCTAACAATGTGCAGTGAAATGGTCGTGATTGTTGGTAAGCGTTCGTATCGTCTAAATGATTATTTAACTGAGCGAGATTAGTCATATCTTTTTCATTTAATTGCTGAACAAATTTCCAAAACAAATAAGCTGTCGCTTCAGCATCATAAATCGCCCGGTGATGTTGCACAAGCTCTACATTTAAATGTTTACACAACGTATTTAAACGATGATTGCCTAATTTTGGATATAAAAATCGTGCAAGTTCAAGGGTATCGATGACCGGTTGTGTAATCGTTTCAAGATCTAACTGTTTATAACCTTGGTTTAAAAAGCCAATATCAAACGTTGCATTATGAGCTACTAAGACGCTGTCCCCGGCCCATTCTTTAAATTGATGTAAAACAACGTCAACTTCTGGAGCGTCGACTAACATTTCATCAGTAATTCCCGTAATTTCCGTAATAATTTCTGGAAGTGGTCGATGCGGATTAGCAAAGGATTCAAACTTATCGATGACTTCACCACGATGTAATTTAACCCCAGCAATTTCGATAATCGTATCATAAACGGCTGAAAGACCTGTCGTTTCAACGTCAAAAACAACATATGTTGCATCATTTAATGAAAGTTCAGCTTCGTTATAAACAATAGGTACACCATCATCAACTAAATTAGCCTCAAGACCGTAAATGACTTTTAAATCGTGCTGTTTACTCGCCATATGTGCTTCTGGAAACGCTTGGACGACTGCATGATCGGTAATTGCTATTGCTTCATGTCCCCACTTTTTTGCCTGTTTAATAAAATTACTTACTGAAACGACACCATCGAGTTGACTCATCGTTGTATGTGTATGTAATTCAATTCTTTTTTCTGAAGGATCAGCTTCATCCATTCGTTCAGCAACATTTACCGATTGAATGTCGTTGGCCATCATCGTCAATTGGTTCGAATAAGTATCTGTTTGAATGCGGCCCCGGGCTTTAATCCACATACCTTCTTTAACACGCTCAAGTTGTTCAACATGATCATCACCACGAGAGAACATTTTGATTTCTAATGAATCTGTATAGTCTGTCGCTTTTACGATTAACAAAAAGCGTTCTGATCTTAATTTTCTTAGCTCCACTGCAAAAACATGACCTTGTACCGTAACTCGGCGTTCCTCCTCAATAATTTGTTCCATTTGTAATGGTTCATCATTAATGACTTGACCGATTACGAGTGGCCCGTTGTTATTCGTTTGATTGTTATCATTATTTCGTTTCACTTGTACTTCTCTTGTTTTTGCTGCTAGTTGTTTATCTTCTAACGCTTTTTCCTCGGCAAATTTAGCAAATTCTTCAGCCGAATTGTTCACATCAATCGTTAAAGCAACGGGTGGTAATCCAATATTTTTACAAAAGGGTATAAAGGATTGGTCAATACGTTTTTTTAAAGCTACAGCTTCAGCATCATTTCTAGCTATTAAGGAAAAGTTGTTTCCATCGACTTTCGGTTGCTGATTCATTACGAGATCTTTTATCCCAGGAGATAAGCCATTTTTCGTTTGTAAAAACAATTGCCAATAGTCTATAAACATTTGTTCGTTTGCGATGTCGTTTATTACGTTTATCGTTAATTTAATCGTTGCAATTGACTGAAAAGCACTCGTTAATCGCTCTTTAAATTGTTTAAATACAGTTGCTGGGAGTGTTTGTTCAATCCGAATGTGGAAATGCCACGTTTTCGTCTGACGATAAACATCAAGGCGATCTAAAAAACTATTAGAAAAATACTCATCAATTAATTCCGTTGGCATTTTTATTTGTTTAAGTAAAAGTATCAACTTTTCTTGTTTCGTAAGATCCATTCATAATCCCCCTAGCAAATAATACATATTTTAAAAACGAATCGGATCCATTTACTGGACTTGTTTAAATCGTTATAAAAACAGTCGTTGAATATCATTCCATGTGACGACAATCATTAATAACATGAGTAAAGCAAAGCCGATAAAATGAACGAGACCTTCTTTTTGTGGGTCTACCGGCTTTCCACGCACAGCTTCAATACCGACGAACAAAAGTCGTCCACCATCAAGAGCTGGAAGGGGAACTAAATTAATAATTCCTAAATTTACACTTAACATTGCTGTCCACATAATAAAATTAACAAATCCTGTTTTAACGACTTGATCCGTCGCATCATAAATACCTACTGGACCAGCAAGCATATCGATTGATAACTGACCAGTAATTAACATGAATAAACTTTGTAAAATTAATCTTGTCGTTTCATAGGTTTGGATAAATCCATATTTAAAAGTTTTAATAAAGGATTTTTCAACCCCTTGATAAACACCAATTTGACCGATCGTAATTTCCGAACCATCAATATCAATCGCTTCTTGTGGCTGTGGAGTAACTTCAATATTCACCGTTTCGCCATTTCTAACGACAACCATTGCAAGGGGCTCGTTTGGATGTTCCCTAACAATCGATGTGAATGCTTTCCACGTTGAAATTGCTGTACCATCAATTTCAACAATTTCATCCTTCGCTTGAAAGCCTGCTGTATGTGCTGGACTATTTTCTACGATATCAGCGATAACTGCTTTTTCAGTAGGCGTGCCATGAATTAAACCTAAAATAATAAAAAGTGCTATTGCTAATAAAAAGTTCATTAGTGGACCAGCAAAAAGCTGCATCGCCCGTTGACCGACTGTTTTTGATGCGAATTGTCGATCATAAGGTGCTATTTGTGTCTCCACTTCATCCATGACAAAAAAAGCTTGCCGATCAACTTTAAACGTTAATTTTTCATCATGTTCCCCTATTTCATAACCTTCTATAATTAATTCATGGTCAAGGTCAGTTCGTTCAACTTCTATGACACGAGCGTTCGGGTGCTTTGATTTATTATTAACGATAATTTTTTGCACAAGTCCTTGCTCATTAAATTCTAATCCAATATGATGACCTGCTCTTAATTTAATGATTTCAGGATCTTCACCGGCAACACGCACATAACCACCAATTGGAAGCAAGCGAATTGTATATACCGTTTCATCTCTTTTAAAGGAAAACATTTTCGGGCCAAAACCAATCGCAAATTCACGTACTAACATTCCTGCACGTTTTGCGAAAATTAAATGCCCGAATTCATGAACAAACACGAGTAAGCCAAACATAAAAATAAACGCAATGACTGTTTTCAAAATAAGCACCCTCCTAGCTAATGCCAGCTTTAACTATTTCAAAAAATGTTTAAATAAATTGGATAATGTATAAAATGGGTAAAACAAATAACAAACTGTCGAGTCGATCAAGAATACCACCATGACCAGGTAATATGTTACCAGAATCTTTCACACCGTAATGGCGTTTATATGCAGAAGCGACGAGATCACCAACTTGACCAAAGATTGAAATGATAATTGCTACAACGATAATCGAGTATATAGGGATAGAAAAGGGATAAACAAGTTGGAAAATAATTGCGATCACAACAGCAGATACTAGTCCACCAATTGCTCCCTCGATCGTTTTGTTCGGGCTAATTTTCGGCCAAAGTTTTCGCCTACCAAGCGCATAACCCGTGAAATATGCGCCGGTGTCTGTCGCCCATATCGTAAACAAAATAAATAGTAAATAATTTAATCCGAGTAACCGAGTGTGTATAAAAAAATAAAAGCCCATACTTATATATATTAATGTTATGACAATAAATCCTACTTCAGTAAATGTAAATTTATTTTCTGTTATAACCGTGTAAATGAGCAACAATATAGCTAAAATTATTAAAACATTAGTTTTTGGCAATGATGTAAGTTGAATTTGTTCGGGTAATAAAATTAACCATAAACTTATCGTTCCTAAAATTGTCGGAATTAAAAACAATTTTTGCGTCTTGTACATTTTCAGTAACTCAAATAAACCAATTGTCGCCATAACATATGTTAATGCGATAAATGGCCAATCTCCGTACAATATAATTGGTATGAACACAATTAATGCTATAACAGCTGTAATAATTCGCTGTTTCATTTTGAAATCCCACCATATCTTCGTGTTCTTTTTTCATAATCATATAATGCTTGCATAAAAACTGTCTTATTAAAATCAGGCCACAAAACATCAGTAAACCAAAATTCAGTATAAGCTAATTGCCATAATAAAAAATTACTTAAACGTTGTTCCCCACTTGTACGAATTAATAAATCAGGATCACTAATATTGTTTGTATACAAATATTTAGAAAAATGTTGTTCATCAAGAGAATCAAGGGATAAGCGATCCCCATTAATATCAGAAACGATTTGTTTAATCGCACGGATAATTTCATTTCGACCGCCGTAGTTAAAAGCAAAATTTAATAATAAACCATCATTATCTTTCGTTTTATTTATAGCATGTTCAACCGCTTTTTGTGTGATGGGTGGTATTTGTTTAAGATCACCAATAACAGATACTTTAACATTGTTTTCCATCAACTCAGGTAAATAGTTGTTCAAAAAAAGTTTTGGTATTTTCATTAAATATTCTACTTCAGCTGGTGGCCTTTTCCAATTTTCTGTTGAAAAAGCATACAATGTTAAAATTTTTATTTTTAGCTGGGCTGCTACTTTCGTTATTTCTCGAACAGTATTCATACCTTCTTTATGACCTGCAATTCTTGGTAAGCCACGCTTTTGTGCCCAACGACCGTTACCATCCATAATAACCGCGACATGATTAGGCAAATTGACTAATTGAGCAGTTTTAATATCTTTTGTTTTTTCATTTTTAAAAAATGGAAGTTTCATTGACTTATTGTCCTCCACATACTGTTAATTAAAAAATGACATAAGTAGTCATCCAAGTTAAATAAATAACAGTAGTTTTAATATTGTACTTTTTAAATGATGAGTCTTTATTATATCATTATAAAAGAAAAAAATTAACAAGAAAATAAAAGCCCACTCATCAACTAGGTGGGCAAAAGTCGAGCACATAAGAAGTTAATTTTATTATACTTCCATAATTTCTTCTTCTTTATTTTTTGCTAATTCTTCAATCTTTTCAATATATGCATCTGTTTCTTTTTGGACATTATTTTCTGCCGTTCTTAATTCATCTTCTGTCAATTCACCGCTTTTTTCTGCTTTTCGGTACGCTTCATTCGCTTCACGACGGGCATTACGTACTTGAATACGTGCTTCTTCTGCGTATTTGCCGACGATACGTGTTAATTCTTTACGTCTTTCTTCTGTTAATGCAGGGATGTTGATTCGGATAACATTTCCATCATTTGATGGTGTTAAGCCTAAGTCCGCTTTTAAAATAGCTTTCTCAACATTGTCAATCGCTGATTTATCAAAGGGTGTTACAACAAGTAAGCGTGCTTCCGGTGCTGAAACAGTAGCTAATTGATTAAGTGGTGTATAAGTTCCATAATACTCAACAGTAACCGTATCTAACAAACTCGTGTTCGCTCGCCCCGCTCTAACTGTCGCCAAATTTCTTGTAAAAGCTTGAATCGATTGTTCCATTTTTTCGCGCATTTGTTTCATATATTCAGCCATCTTATTTCCCCCTTATCGTCGTTCCGATCGTTTCCCCTTGAACGACTCGTTTAATATTGCCTTCTTCTGTAATTGAGAAGACGATGAGTGGTATATCATTATCCATACATAATGTTGATGCGGTTGAATCCATAACACCTAAACCTTCATTTAGCATATCCATAAATGATAGTTCATCATACTTTTGAGCATCTTTATTAATTTTCGGATCATCTGAATAGACCCCGTCAACATTGTTTTTAGCCATTAAAATAACTTCAGCTTCAATTTCGGCTGCTCTTAAGGCAGCTGTCGTATCTGTTGAGAAGTAAGGGTTTCCTGTACCTGCAGCGAAAATAACGACACGACTTTTTTCTAAATGGCGAATCGCTTTTCTACGTATGTACGGTTCAGCAACTTGGCGCATTTCAATCGAAGTTTGAACGCGTGTTGGAATACCCATTGCTTCCAAACTATCTTGTAAAGCTAAGGAATTCATAATTGTTGCAAGCATTCCCATGTAGTCAGCTGTTGTACGATCCATACCCATTTCACTGCCAACTTTACCACGCCAAATATTACCGCCACCGACAACAACGGCCATTTCAACGTCTAGTTCAACGACATCTTTAATTTGCTTAGCAATTGATTGAATAATTGTCGGCTCGATTCCATAGCCACGTTCACCACTTAATGCTTCTCCACTTAACTTTAAAACAATTCTTTTATACTGAGCTTTAGTCATGATTACCTCCAAAGCAATTAGTTTTATGTAAATATATTTGAGAAAGAGGGAACAACAATGTGTTCCCTACATAAACAATTAATTCTTTTTCATTTGACTCATGACTTCTTCAGCAAAATCTTCTTCTCGTTTTTCCATACCTTCGCCAACTTCATAGCGCACGAAGGTTTTAACAGTTGCATCGTTTTGTTTGACGAACTTTTCAACGGTTACATCGGGATCTTTAACGAAGCTTTGTTCGAGTAAGCAAATTTCCTCATAAAATTTACCTAAGCGACCTTCAACCATCTTTTCAACGATATGTTCTGGTTTACCTTCGTTAAGGGCTTGTGTTTTTAAAACTTCTCTTTCACGGTTAACTTCTTCTTCAGATACTTCATCACGGCTAGTATATTTTGGATTTACCGCTGCAACATGCATCGCAACGTCTTTAGCAACATCTTCCTTTGCTGCACCTTCAAGAAGTGTTAATACGCCGATACGTCCACCCATATGTGTATACTCACCAAAGGTATCTGAATCTTCTTTTTCTAAAAGAACGAAGCGGCGTAAAGAAATTTTTTCACCGATTTTAGCAATCATTGAGTTAATATAAGCTTCTAACGTTTCATTAGTATTTGCATAAGTTTGTGCTAAAGCTTCTTCTAAATCTTTTGGATCGTTATTAATAATATGTTCACCAATATTAACTAATAGATTTTGGAACTCTTCATTTTTCGTAACAAAGTCTGTTTCACAGTTCACTTCAATTAAAACAGCTTTATTACCGTCGATTTTAATGTAAGTTGAACCTTCAGCAGCAATACGGTCAGCTTTTTTCGCTGCTTGTGCTACACCAGTTTCACGTAAGTAATCAATCGCTTTTTCAATATCACCGTTTGTTTCTTCAAGTGCCTTTTTACAATCCATCATTCCTGCACCTGTACGATCACGTAATTCTTTAACCATTTTAGCAGTAATAGCCATACATGTATCCTCCTAAATTTATTTATGTGTCTTATTAAATCGACTGTCTAGAAAAAAGGTGATAAAAGGTTGCTACCCTTATCACCTTTAAGAACAAACATATGTTCAATTACTCAGCTTGTTCAGAAACTTCTTCAGTCTCTTTTTCTTCAACTTGTTCTTTTTTATCATCTTGAGCAACCGCTTTTTGCTCTTGAGCAACTTTTTCTTCCGTTACTTGTTCAGCTTCCTCAGCTTGGCTACCTTGTTTACCTTCTAAAACCGCATCCGCCATTTTTGAAGTGAGCAATTTAATGGCACGAATAGCATCGTCATTAGCTGGGATGACATAATCGATTTCATCAGGGTCACAGTTCGTGTCTACGATACCGATAATTGGAATATTTAACTTTCGCGCTTCAGCTACCGCGATATTTTCTTTACGTGGATCAATAATAAATACGGCATCTGGTAATTTATTCATTTCTTTAATACCGCCGAGAAACTTAACAAGACGGTCTTTTTCACGAAGTAACTCGACAACTTCACGTTTAGGAAGAACTTCAAATGTACCATCTTCTTCCATCTTTTCAATCTCTTTTAGACGGTTAATGCTTTTACGAATAGTTTTGAAGTTTGTTAATGTTCCACCAAGCCAACGCTGGTTAACGTAAAACATACCTGCCCGTGTTGCTTCCTCATATACTGTATTTTGAGCTTGCTTTTTTGTTCCAACAAAAAGAACTGTACCATCGTTAGCGGCTAAATCTCTCACGAATTTATACGCTTCATTTACTTTTTTGACTGTTTTTTGTAAATCAATAATGTAAATGCCGTTACGTTCTGTAAAAATATACTTTTTCATCTTCGGATTCCAACGACGTGTTTGATGTCCGAAGTGAACTCCAGCTTCTAAAAGCTGTTTCATTGAAATGACTGACATATTTTTTTCCTCCCAATTTGGTTTTAATCCTCCGCTTAGATCATTTTTAAGCATATACCATTGTTAGGCACCGTATGCTCAAATCGCTAAACGTGTGTGATTATAAAATTTTAATTTCACCAAAAACAAATATAACATATCGTTATTAGACAATCAAGAAATAAATCATTCATTATGTTGAAAACGTAAAATTAATTCAACTTCCGTTTTGCCACAATTTAATGTTTGAGCAATTTCCTCTTTAGTTAGTCCTTTTTCATACAAATGTAAAATTTGCCCATGTAGTGACGGCTCATACTTATCTTCAACTGTATGATTTAATAACGATGATTCGTTTCTATTTTGGTTTTCGACGTTTTTTGTAATAGATATTCGTTCAGGTTGTATTTCAACATGTTTTTGTTGTTCTAAGTTTTTATCCTTTGCTACGACGGTCGGCTTTGTATTTTTAATATTTTCGTGGAGCCGTTCATTTTCTTCTTTAATAGCGAAGAGAGTTTGTTCGAGAAGTTCTTTGACATCTGGAAGATTTAACTCATGAAGTGATTGAAAACGTTTATATATAAAATAAATTAAAAATAATGTAACAATGTGTAAGACTATACTTATGATTATAAATGTTTTCACTATAGATACTCCTTCTAACGACTAAAATCGATATGTTGACCAAGATATGGATGTGTAATGGTAGGTGTTTGTTTTTCATCTTTCGTTGATTTTTGATCGTCTTGATCATCATGGGATTTTTGTTGCTGTTCGTTTTTTTCATCAGGCATTACTTTTTTACCCATCGTTTCCTCAAACTCACGCACTTGTCGACGCTTAATGATTTCCTCTCGTAATTGATGTTGGGTTAATGTCTCTTGAAACCGTTGATTTTGTTTTGACATCTGTTCTTGTAATTGACCAGCGTCTTGTGTACGTGGTAAAGCCACTTGTAGTTCGACTGACTTCCAGCTCACGTACGATCACACCTTTCATTACTTTTTCATCAAATGCGAATTAATTTGCGTGTATGACAATTTCGTTCCCTTCTATTGTAACATAAACATAACTTGATTCGGCCTGAAAATTACGTTTATATTTCCCAAAAGAAACGATTACTTGGGGATATAATGTTTGTCTGACGACAAGTTTCGGTCGATCAATAGTTTTTATTTTTTCATCGAGTACTTGCATGTTGTTCATTACTCGTTTAAGTTGGTCATTTGTCTGAATGAGTGATTGGCGTTGTTTTTTAAACATTTCACGAATTTGTGGATTGTTTAATAAATTTTTATCTGTTAACTTATCACCAATCTTTTTTAATTGTGTTAATCTCTGTTCCAGCTGTTCCTTTTCGTTAAGTAACTTTTCTTTTTCTGCATAATAATCAATAGCTAATGTAAAATTAATTTCTGTTTTCGTACTTAATCGGTTGCCAACATCCTTTGCTTCAATTATTTGACTTGCAGTAATTGACCCACCGATGATGCTTCCTACTTTACATATTACTTCATTTGCCGCAACGCATACACTATGGACGATTGACTGTTCAACATAAATGGATCCTTTCGTTTGAACGTTTCCTTGGTTTATATAACCTATATGAACATCGCCACTAGCCTTAATTTTCCCTTTTTGTAAACCCGCAAAACCTTCCGAAATAAAAACTGACCCACCGGCTTCAATTTGAGCGGCTTCAACAATACCGAAAATTTTTACATCGCCACCAGCTTTTACTTCATACCCTGTCGGAACATCTCCACGAATAACGACAGACCCTACAAAGTTTATGTTACCTGTTTTCATCGACAAACTTTCATTAATTTCATAAACAGGATGAACTTCTATTAAATAATCATCAATACTAATTTGTCCTTCACTTGTTGCATAAAACGATTGATCACTTTCTTTATAAACGACGTTTTTTCCAGCACGTGTTAAGACAGATTTTCCAGGTTTATGCCGGATTTGTTTACCATAAATGTTCTTTCCGTCTTTTCCTTTTACAGGATCAACAATTGTTGCCAGCTTTTCCCCTTCTTTAACCGTAGGAATACGGATAACATCACGAAAGTTAATTTTTTCATCAGGAGATACTTTTATTTTTTCGTCCATTTCGACATCATATACAATATAGCCATCTGTTCCATCAACAGGTTCTTCACCTTTGGCTATCGTTAAAGGGAAATTGATGGAAGAAACATTCTTCGTTAAGCGTTGAACGGCTTGTTCATTAATACCATAAACAATCTTATGTTCTTGTAAAAACGTCATTAATTCGTCTTCTGTTATTTTGTGAGCCTGTGCTAGCTTTACGTCTGGGCAATTTATTGTCGCCAACATCGCATCATCTATAATGTCAATTGTAAAAACTTTTTTAACTTTTTCATGTGACATAATATCGTTTCCCCCTTATTTTTTTATATATTTAATGACAAGTCTTTTAAAGTATCTTTCATTTTATATAAAGCTTGCTTATGAATTTGTGAAATTCGTGAAGTAGTTAAGTTAAGCACTTCACCAATTTCTGTCATCGTTAATTCATCATGGTAAAATAGACTAATGACAAGTTGCTCATTTTTATTTAATAGTTGTATTGCTTTAGCAACTTCCTGTTTCATTTCTAATTTGACAAGTTGTTCATCAGGCGTTTCATTTTCTTTATCAGGTATGATATAACCAATTCCCTCTGGTTCTTCATCATTTGTATCAGTTGTCCGTTGATCAATCGATAAAACATTTGCAAAAAGTGAGTTTTTTACCGTTTCTTCAACTTCAGCAGGTGTCATATTTAATTGTTTAGCAATTTCGGAAGGTGTTGGTTTTCGTTGTAATTTTTGTTCAAGCTGATCAGATGTTTGTTCAACTTGTTTCGTTTTTTCTCTTAATGACCGGGGCAACCAGTCTTCCCTTCGTAGCCCATCGATAATTGAACCTCTTATTCGAAAGGAAGCGTAAGTATCAAATTTCAGTTTACGACTAGGTTCAAATTTTTTAATCGCATCAAAGAGACCCATATAAGCTAAACTTACAAGATCGTCTTTTTGTACTGATTTTGGCAAATGCGCTGAGAGACGATCAACATGAAAACTTACTAAATAGTTATATTGTTTCACAAGTTCATTGGCCGCATCCATATCCTGGTTACTTAGCCATTTATCCCACAATTTTTTGTTAGGAGATGTCGTCATTGTCATTTGATCACTCCTCATCACTCAAAGCAAATTAAATACACTTTTCCCCTAGATTAACTGTTCTTACATTTAAACAACCTGTCTCAGGATCAAACTCGATCGTTCGTCCACTATTTCCACCAACATCTTTGGCAACGATAGGAATATTAATTTGTTGTAAAGCTTTTTCAACTGCTTCAACATTTCTAGGGCCAATACGCATAACGTTAGAGTCCGCTGATAATTTAAACATTTGTGCGCCACCGGCAATTTTAGCCTTCAATGCAAAGGACCGCGCACCGTTTTTCTTTAATAGGTTAACTAAATACGGAATAGCTGTATTAGCATATTTGTAAATATTATAATTTTTCTCTTTCGTCAAATTTGAATCGGGTAACATGACATGGGCTAAACCGGCAATTTTTCTTTGTTGATCGTAAATGACAACACCAACACATGATCCTAATCCAGTCGTGCGAATTTTATTTGGAGCTAAGGCGATATTTAAATCTGAAATTCCAACTCTAATAACGGTAGCTTGTTTATGCATCGTTATTTATTCCTAAAGACGCAAATATTATTTCTAAGGAGTCCGGATCAGGTAATAAGAAAAAGTGTCCCGTTATGCCGTTAATCCTTTGATCATTAATTTCTGTATTAATAACGATTGCATAATCGGATATTCTAGATAATTCGACAAGTCCAACTGTTAAAATCGCCCCGGCCATATCTACCGCTAAATGTGGGATTGATGGACGAATACTTAAATTGAGAAAGTCTGATAATGCTGTTAAATAAGCTCCCGTAATAATGTTAGCTGATTCCTTTAACGCAGAAAAAGCTAACGGATCTACTGTATCACCTTGTAAATTAAGGTTTGGATCATTCGTCATTTGGTGAACAAGTTTTTCCGCCTCTTCTACCGATAACATAAAAAAGACTGATCCCGTTAAATCACCACATATTTCAAAAAACATCCCGACAATAAGCTTTTCTGGCCCACCAACAATATCCATCATTTCATCAAAATTAACAATATTTACAATCGGCACTTCCATATGCACTTGTTGATCAATAAGTTGTGCCATTGATGTCGCTGCATTACCAGCACCTATATTGCCGATCTCTCGTAATATATCAATGTGCATATTCGTTAATTTGCTTGGTTCCATAATGTTATCCTTCCACAGTTTTTAGTTCATCAATATCTTGAGTTGTTAAGACTTTTTCTAAATCGAGTAAAATAAGTAAACGGTCATCGACTTTTGCTACTCCTGAAATATAATTTACATCTACTGCTCCAACGACTGTGGGTGCCGGCTCAATGCTTTGCTCCGGAATATCTATGACGTCATTTGCAGCATCAACAATTAAACCGACTTCAATATCATCGATATATGTAATGATAATTCGTGTTGCATCAGTATGATCCGTTTCAGGTAAATTAAAACGATTCCGCAAATCAATTACAGGAGTAACTACACCACGTAAATTAATAACTCCTTTGACAAAGTCAGCCGCTTGTGGCACACGAGTAATCGTTAACATGCGCTCAATTGATCCGACTTGATCAACGGAAAGTGCATATTCTTCATCTGCTAATTGAAAGACGATAACTTTTTGATCATTCACCATTTCTTGATTCATAAAAACTCCTCCTGATCATTTAATAAGGGCGTTACTGTCAATAATAAGGGCTACTTCACCATCACCTAAGATCGTTGCACCTGATATAGCAAAAATATTCGTTAAATAATTACCTAAAGACTTTAGAACGACTTCCTGTTGACCAATAAATGAATCGACGACTAATCCTGTCATCTTTTCACCTTGCTTGACGATTACAATTGAATAATAATCGTCGGCTACTTCCGATGAATTGTCTGGCACAGAAAAAATATCGTTTAAAAATGCTAACGGTACAACTTTTCCACGAAAATGAATGACTTTTTTATGATGTGCATTTAAAATTTCATCTTTATGAACGATTGCCGTTTCTAATATAGAAGATAAAGGAATGGCATATTTTTCTTGTCCTAATTCAACGAGTAAAACTGAAATAATTGATAATGTTAATGGCAATTGGATAGAAAATACCGAACCTTTTTCATACGTTGAATCAATCGAAATGCTACCACCTAACATTTCAATCGTTGTTTTAACAACGTCTAAGCCGACCCCTCTACCGGAGACATCGGAAACTTCCTTTGATGTTGAAAAGCCACTTTCCATAATAAGTTCATATACTTGTTGGTCAGATAATAAGGCTGCTTCATCTTCAGAAATAACACCTTTAGATATAGCGCTTGCTAAAACTTTATCTTTATCAATTCCCGCACCATCATCACTTATTTCAATAAATACATGGTTACCACTATGGAATGCTCTTAACTGAATGGTTCCCTGAGCCGGTTTTCCTTTGTTTACCCGATCTTCAGGCATTTCTATACCATGGTCCATCGCATTTCTAATAAGATGAACGAGCGGATCACCAATTTCATCAATAACCGTACGATCTAGTTCAGTATCTGCACCGATAATTTCAATATTAACCTCTTTACCTAAATCACGTGATAATTGACGAATCATGCGTGGAAACCGATTAAACACTTGATCAATTGGTACCATACGCATGTTTAAAATGATATTTTGTAAATCACCCGAAACCCGGGACATTCTTTCAACTGTTTCCCGTAAATCTGCATGATCAAGATCTTGGGAAATTTGTTCGAGTCGTCCCCGATCTATAACTAATTCTTCAAACAAATTCATTAAAATATCGAGTCGCTCAATGTTAACACGAATCGTTTTTCGAACAGGGGTCGTTGTCGGTTGTTGCGTTGTTTTTGCTGTAGTCGTGTCTGATTTTTTCTTAGTTGCCGCTTGCTCTTCTTCCGCTTTACGCTGTTTCGTATACGATTCTACCGAAAATGGCTGAATATTAATCGTCTTAATTTCGGATACTTTTGATATTTTATTTCTAATTTCATCTATAGGGTTTTTAGAAACTAATATTAATGAAAAACTTAAGTCAAAATTTTCCTCTTCTAAATCAGTCACCGACGGTTCTGATTTAATAATTTCTCCAAGTTGTTCAAGTACTTCGAAAATCATAAAAACACGAGCGCCTTTTAGTAAACAATGTTCACTTAATTCAATCGCTATTTCGTAGTTTGTATATCCTTGTTCAGTTGATTCTTGTAAAATTGTTAATTCAAATTCATCTAACGATTTAATCGATTGTAATTGATCTGTTTCTGTAGTTGCCGTCACTTGTTCCGCAGCAGCTTTTGTTTGTTCAATACCTTTGTTTTGAACAATTAGTTTTAATGAATTCATAATTTGTGTAACATCATGATCACCTGAACCACCACTAGCAATATCATCAATCATCGCGTTTAAATGATCACTCGTTTCAAAAACAATATCAATTAATTCGGCGGTTACTGTTAATTCATCGTTACGAATAGCATCAAAAACTTCTTCCAAATCATGGGTTAAATCTGCTAAACTTTGAAAACCCATCGTTGCGGACATACCTTTTAACGTATGAGCTGCCCGAAAAATTTTTTCAATAATATCTTCATTTTCAGGGTCATTTTCTAAATTAAGAACTTCTTCATTCAATGTTTGTAAATGCTCCATACTTTCATCAATAAATACGTCTAAATATTGTGATGTATCCATAAACTATTCCCTCCTCGTTTCCTTAATGATTTTTTTAATCGATTTTCCGATATGATCAAGTGGAATGACTTTATCGACACATTTCGTTGCGACAGCTGCTTTTGGCATTCCATAGACAACAGCCGACTGTTCTGCTTCGGCAATAACTAGCGAATGTGGAGATAATTGTTTCATTATTTTTACACCATCTGCACCATCTCTTCCCATTCCCGTTAAAATGATTGATATTTTGTTCATACGCTCTAAACGGGCGATAGATTTAAACAAAACATCAACAGATGGACGATGGTTGTTAACGAGTTTATCTTTTGTTAAATGAATGACTTGTCTGTTGCCAACTTGTCTTACTTGCATATGATAATCTCCCGGTGCTATATATGCCTTACCTTGTTCAACGACTTCACCATGTTCTGCCTCTTTAACTTTAATATTTGCTACCGTATTTAAGCGATCGGCTAAAGACCGGGTAAATCCTGAAGGCATATGTTGGACAATTAAAATAGCTGCCTGAAAATCCTTTGGTAAGTATGTAAGAATTTTTTGCAATGCTCTTGGACCGCCTGTAGATGTGCCGATAGCGATGATTGTTTGATCATACTTTTGAACAAATGGTTTGTCGTAATTTAGTTGTATATGCTTATTTTCCTTTTCAATATTTGCTTGTGCTGCGGCAATAACTTTAGAAATAATTTCATCCTTCAACGTATGAATATCTAAAGAAATTGGACCCGATGGTTTCGAAATAAAGTCTACAGCTCCCATTGAAATAGCTTGCAATGTTCTTTTTGCCCCTTCTGTCGTACTACTAGAGATCATTAAGACTGGAAGTGGATCATTTAACATAATTTGTTCCAATGTCATTAAGCCGTCCATAACAGGCATTTCAACATCTAATGTGACGACGTCAGGATTTTTAGATTTTATTTTATTTAATGCATCTTTCCCATTTCGTGCTGTACCGATGACTTCTATACGCTCATCAGTTGCTAATATATCACGAATAACTTTTCTCATAAACGCTGAATCGTCAACGATGAGAACGCGGACTTTTTTGTTCAAAATGATCACCTCTTCATAAGAAGTTGCTTAAACTTTTGTATAAATGATGGTTTAGTATTAATGTTATCTGCATTTTTTTTGGTTAAATAATGGTGAGTCATTTGCCGAATTCCCTTCGCCATTGGTGAGCGGTTATTTTCAATTAATAAAGGTATTTGTCTAATAACTGATTGTGTCACTCGTTTGTCATCAGGCAAATAGCCAAGAGCATGTACATCATAATTTAAAAAATGTTTTACGACCTTCTGGAAACGTTCTATCGATTGTTTACCTTGCTTCATAGAAGTCATTCGATTCATAATTAAATAGATGGGAATTGTTTGATTAAGTTTAATAATATGTTTAATCATTCCATATGCATCAGTTATAGCGGTCGGCTCTGGAGTTGTCACAACAAAACATTCATCAGCTGCTAAGACGAAAAACATACTATCTTCACTAGCCCCAGCCCCAATATCAAATATTATAAAATCATACATTTGTTGTACTTTTTCATATTGATTAAGGAAATAGCTTGCATCTTCATTAGTCATCTTAAACATATGTTCTAATGTTTTTCCACCAGCGACATATGATATGTTGTTTGGCCCACGTTCAATGATTGCTTCAATAGGCATCCGTTGTTTAATCATATCTACAACCGTATGTTTGGCGTTTAAACCAAGTAAAATATCGACGTTTCCCATCCCGACATCTAAATCAATTAAAAGTACAGACTTTTTGGAATTGATCAATTCAAGGGAAAAGTTTACCGATATATTTGATTTACCAACGCCACCTTTCCCGCTAACAACTGCTATCGTATGGCCTTTTTTATTATCTTGATGTTGTTCCACCGACTGTCGCAAATATTTCGCCTGATCGTCAATCATAATATTCACTCATTATATAATGACTAATTCGTGTAGCTGTAGGCGTAATAATGTCGTTTGGAACATCTTGGCCATTCGTTACATAAGCAATATCAACATTATTTTGCATGCCAATATTTAGAAGGCTACCATATTGTCTTGTTTCATCAGCTTTTGTAAATATTACTTTTTTGTTTTTTATATGTGAAAATTGTTCAAGGGTATATAAAATATCGGTATATTTTGCCGTTAATGCAGCAACAAAAAAGACTTCCGTAAATTTCGTTGCTTCAATATATGGCGTTAATTCATTAACATAATTGCTTTCGCGGAAGTTTCGCCCGGCAGTATCGACGAAAATTAAGTCTACAGATGACAGTTTTTCTACAGCACGTTTATAATCTTCTAATGAATAAGCGACCTCAATAGGAACTTCTAAAATGCGCGCATAAGTTTTTAATTGTTCGATCGCTGCAATTCGATAAGTATCCATTGTTATAAATGCAACAGACTTTTTCTTTTCTAATAAACTTTTAGCCGCGAGCTTCGCAAGTGTCGTCGTTTTTCCAACACCTGTTGGTCCGATTAATTGTACGATTCGTGTCGATGCATCTATTCCGGAAAAAGATAAATGTGCTAAGTGATTTTCTATCCATTTTTTTATATCGTCAATTAATTGTTCAATTGATACCGTTAAATCTCCCTCGTGTTTTTGTTGTACATGGGAGATAATTTCATGAGCTATTTTTTGGTCAACTTCTTGATCAATTAAAAATTCATATAACAATTGATAACTTTTAGAAAATTGCTCATTACCTACTATGTTTTGTTGCTCAAGCATTTTACGTAAATGTTTTATTTCTGAAACGATATTTTGCTGTTTGAAATCGTCCAATTGACTTTGTTTTAAAAACTCACTAGGAGTAACGTTTTTAGTTTTTATAGTTGCTTTTTGTTTTCGTTTGACTGGCTGGGGGTCTAAAGCAGCGATGACCTCTACACGTGGTTTTTTAAATAGGCCAAAAAAACCGCTACTTTTCACTTCTTTCGATTGCAAAATAACAGCATCTTTTCCTAATTGTGTACGTATTTGTTTCATTGCTTCAGGCATTGTGGCTGCGGTAATTTTTTTTATTTTCAAGTAATATTCACCACCCCAACACTTTCCACTTCAACATGTGGTTCTAATTCGTTATATGATAGGACGACGACATCTTGAATAAATCGTTCGATGAGCTGCTTAACATGCATCCGAATAGCTGGTGAACAAATAATGATCGGTGTTGCTTGTTGTAACCTTACTTGCTCAATAAGTTCGTGTATAGCATGTATAATCGTTTGTTGTTTTTCGATGTCGAGGGATAAGTATTGTCCATGCTCAGATTGTTGAATATGATCTAAGATTGTTTGTTCAACCTCACTTGATAATGTGACAACTTTAATCGAATCATTGTTGTTTAAATATTGTTCAGTGATTTGTGTTGCTAAAGATTGACGTACATATTCAGTTAATAAATTTGGATCATGGGTCATTTTTGAGTAATCTGCTACAGCTTCAAATATGACCGGCAAATTACGAATCGAAACATTTTCCTTTAATAAATTCGCTAATACTTTTTGAACATCGCCAATGGCTAAAGGTTCTGGTGTTACTTCTTCAACGAGAATTGGATAACTTTCCGCTAAATGGTCAACTAATTGTTTCGTCTCTTGGCGACCTAATAAAACGTGTGCGTGCCTTTTAATAACTTCTGTTAAATGAGTTGAAATAACTGATGGTGGATCAACAACTGTATAGCCATATAATTCAGCTTCTTCCTTAATATCTTCACTAATCCATTTAGCTGGTAAGCCAAAAGCGGGTTCAGTCGTATCAATCCCATCAATTGAATCATCATCAATATCCGGTGACATCGCTAAATAGTGGTCTAAAAGTATTTCACCGTTAGCAACGACGTTACCTTTAATTTTTAGGCGATATTCATTCGGTTCTAATTGAATATTATCGCGTATTCTTACAACAGGGATAACTAATCCTAATTCAATCGCAAGTTGTCGCCTAATCATAATGACACGATCAAGCAAATCTCCACCTTGACTTGCATCAACTAATGGGATTAACGTGTAGCCAAATTCAAATTCAATCGGGTCCATACTTAATAGTTCAACAACATTCTCTGGTTCCTGCAAAGCACTCGTCTCCGCTTCAGCAGCTTCAACATCTTCATCAACTTCATCATCGACAGCTCGTTGTTGTAATAAATACCCACCAATAGCTAAAATACTCGCAATTGACGTCGTTAGGAAAAATTTAATCGGTGTTAAGCCTAATAAAAATATCGTACCGGCTGCAATATAAAGCAATTTCGGATATTGTAAAAGTTGCCCCGTTACATCAGTACCTAAATTGCCTTCTGTCGTTACTCGGGTTACAACAATACCGGTTGCCGTTGCAATTAACAAGGCAGGTATTTGACTGACGAGACCATCGCCAACCGTCAAACGCATATACGTTTCAACAGCTTCTTGAAATGTGAAGCCCATTTGAACCATCCCGATGATCAAGCCAAAGATAATGTTAATGATAACGATAATAATTCCTGCAATCGCATCACCTTTAACGAACTTACTCGCACCATCCATCGCTCCATAAAAATCAGCTTCTTGTTCAACTTTTTCTCGGCGTTCGCGGGCCTCTTTTTCTGAAATTAAGCCAGCATTAAGATCTGCATCAATACTCATCTGTTTACCTGGCATCGCATCTAGCGTAAAACGAGCAGCAACCTCAGAAACACGTTCTGCTCCTTTTGTAATAACGATAAATTGAATAATAACTAAAATAATAAATACAACAAAACCAACGAGTGGATTGTTACCAATAACAAACGATCCGAAAGTATCAACAACTACCCCAGCATCTGCTTTTGATAAAATCGAACGTGTCGTTGAAACGTTAAGCCCTAAACGAAACAATGTTAAGAGTAGTAAGAGTGATGGAAATATGGAAAATTGTAAAGCATGTTGTGTATTCATAGATACTAAAATAACGATTAAAGCTAGTGAAATATTCGTTAAAATAAGGATACTTAATAACCATCCCGGAAGTGGAATGACTAACATAATAATTATTAAAATAACGGCTAATAGTACGGATAAATCTCTTACCTTCATTTATTCCATCCCCTGTAATTACACTCTGTTTTCTAATTGGTAAACGTATGCTAACACTTCAGCAATTGCTTCATAAAATTTTTCCGGGATAATATCACCTATATCGAGTGAATGATAAAGTGATCTGGCGAGTGGTGGGTTTTCCACCGTCGCAATATCATTAGCTTTGGCTACTTCAATAATTTTTAAAGCGATATCGTCTTTTCCCATAGCGATGATATAGGGTGCACTTGCTTTATGTTCATCATATTTTAAAGCGACGGCAAAATGGGTTGGGTTTGTTATAACAACATCTGCTGTCGGTATTTCACTCATCATTCGGCGCATCGCAAATTCACGTTGCTTTTCTTTCATTTTTGATTTGATAAGCGGATCTCCTTCAATATCTTTATGTTCATCTTTAATATCTTGTTTTGACATACGAATATTTTTTTCAAAGTCGTACTTTTGATACATATAATCAAGAACCGCTAAAAATAAAAGGGCAATAATTGCTGAAATGCCCATAACAATTGTCGTTCGACCAAAAAAAGCAATCGATTCATGAATACTTTTAAAGGAAAGCATCATCATATCGTCTTTAAAAAGCCAAATGACGAAAAATGTAATAATACTTATGAGTAATATTTTAAGCAATGATTTTAGTAATTCAACAAGCGCTCGTATAGAAAAAATACGTTTAGCCCCTTGAATCGGATCAAGCTTTTTTAAATCAAACTTAAGTGGTTCTGTCGTAAAAAGAAAACCAATTTGTAGTAAATTAGCCCCCACTGAAGCGATAAACGTTACGAGCATTATCGGTACGACAATCATTGCTAACTGTATAAAAAGATCATTGATAAGTTGCATGAGTGATTGTTCATTAATTTCCCAATGAATATAATTTGTAAAGGTTTGGTGATAAAGTGTTGCCATATGATCTTTCATATAACTTCCGTAAAAAGCTAACATCATAAAGGAAAATAATAATATAATTGCTGTGTTGACGTCTTGACTTTTCGCTACTCGACCTTTTTCTCGTTCATCTTGACGTTTTCTTGGAGTCGCTTTTTCTGTTTTTTCTTCTGCAAAAAACTGTAAATCTAGTTTTAATGGCACATTATGCCCCTCCAAATAATAAGAGTAAACGATGAATCGTTTGAAACATAAATTCAAATAGCGATCGTGCCAGTGTCATATACAAAGTTAGAAAGATAAGAATGGCGACGAAACTAACGAAAATTTTTAACGGTAAACCGACAACAAATACGTTAACTTGAGGAACCGTGCGCGCAATAATCCCTAGTGCAATATCGACTAAAAATAAAGCCCCGACAATTGGTATCGCAATTTGAAAAGCGATAATAACCATTTGATTAAACGTCTTAATAATGAATTTAACGACAGAATCATCACCTAAAGAAATGAACGTATCAAGCGGAATAATTTGATAACTAAAAAACATTCCATCAATGATTAAATGGTGACCATTAACCGCTAATAAAAATAATAAAGCAAAAATGTAAAAATATTGACCAATAATTGGGCTTTGAGCACCTGTTTGGGGATCAACAACGTTAGCGATCGCAAATCCCATTTGGAAGTCGATAAATCCTCCCGCTATTTGTACGGCTGATAAGACCATGTAAGCAATGAAACCAATTAATAAACCAACAAGTGCTTCTTTAACTAACAAGATTAAATACAATTCATTAACGACTGCTACTGAAGCATCAATCGTATAAAAAACAGTTAATGCTAAGAAAAAGCTTAAACCTATCTTGTACATTACAGGTATTGTACGATACGAAAATAACGGCATGACAACGAGAAAACTAAGCATGCGCACAAATATGAGTAAAAAAATTGGTATATATGCTAAATTAATAAGCTCTAACATCGTTTACCCTACAAACTGATTAATATTTTGATAAATTTCTACCGTAAATTCAACGATATGTGTGAGCATCCATCGGCCAAATATAACGATACCGACTAAGACAGCGATAATTTTCGGAATAAAGGCTAATGTTTGCTCTTGTATTTGTGTTGTTGCTTGGAAAATACTAACTAACAAACCTACCGCTAAAGCTAATAATAAAAGTGGGCCAGCAACAAATAAAATTGTTAATATCCCCTTTTCTGCAAGTATTAAAACAAGTTCATGACTCAAGCAACACACCTACTTTTCTCATATATGTCATCTATTAAAACCCTTCTAAAATAGAGTGGGTAATTAAATACCAACCATCAACTAAAACAAAAAGTAATATTTTAAACGGCAAGGAAATCATGACTGGTGGTAACATCATCATCCCCATTGACATTAAAACACTTGCAACAGCCATATCGATAACTAAAAACGGAATAAATATCATAAAACCCATTTGAAAGGCCGTTTTTAATTCACTAATAGCAAAAGCTGGAATGAGTGTCGTCAATGGAATATCAGCAATTGATTCTGGACGCTCCATATCTCTATAGTTCATAAATAAAGCGAGATCTTTTTGTCGTGTATGTTTTGCCATAAAATTTTTAAATGGTTCACTCGCCCGATCATAAGCTTCATCAAGGGTTATTTCCTCAGAAAATAACGGTTGTAAAGCTTCATCATAAACAGTAGAAAACGTCGGTGCCATAATAAAGAATGTTAAAAACAATGCTAAGCCGATTAATACTTGATTCGGCGGCATTTGCTGCGTTGCAAGTGATGTTCTAACAAAACCAAGCACAACGATTATTCGTGTGAAACTCGTCATTAAAATAAGTATACTCGGCGCAAGTGAAAGAACCGTCAGTAAGATAAGTAACCGTACGGAAGTTGAAATCGCTGCAGGCTCCGAACTTGAAAATATGTTAATAAATTCATTCATGCTTATCTTCCTTTTTCTCTAACTGATCAATCATTTGCTGACGGTTTTGTTTCATTTTATCAAGCTCATCAGCTAGCAAACGATTAAATGAATGTTGTGATCCAATTTTTTCACGATTACTTTTCATTGGAAAAAGTGATTTAAACCATTGTTTAAAGGATAAAGGCTCGACGACCTGCCTATTCGTTAAAGTTTCTATTATGTCATCATCTTCAATTTCTTTTAAAAGTTGCACATTGTCTCCAACACCGATTAAATACATTTTCGAACCGACACGAACAACTTGAATCGATTTATTTTGTCCAACACTAATCCCACCGAGGTTTTCTAATGTTTGTGTTTGTTGGAATAATTGTTGGCGCCGATTGACGAACTTTAACATGACATAAATTAACCCGAGAACGAGTAACAAGGCAAAAATCATTTTTAAAAAGCTTGAAACTAATGATGGACCATTATCACTTTCATTCACGATAAACGGATCCTTCGATTGATCAGATTCGTTGCTTTGTTCTTTTTCATCATTTTGTTCGTCAAAATATACATTGTCAAATTGTTCACAATCTGCACCATCTTCAAAACAATCTTCTACGTTGTTATCAGCTGCATATGTTGGTTTTAATATGAGAAATGAGAACAATATGAACAAATAAATGTACCGTATAAAGCGGTTGTTGTCATCCACGTGTTTCACTCTTTCTTAACTAAGCGCCTTTTCGATAGCTTCTAAAACTCTTTCCGCTTGGAAAGGTTTAACGATAAAATCTTTAGCACCTGCTTGAATCGCATCAATAACCATTGCTTGTTGTCCCATCGCCGAACACATAATAACTATTGCGTCAGGATTAAACTCTTTAATTTCTTTTAAAGCAGTAACTCCATCCATCTCTGGCATAGTAATGTCCATTGTCACTAAATCTGGATTTAATTCTTTATATTTTTCAACAGCTTCGACACCATCCTGTGCCTCACCAACGACCTCGTAGCCGTTTTTCGTTAAAATATCTTTGATCATCATTCTCATAAATGCGGCATCATCTACAATTAAAATGGTTTTTCCCATGATTTATCCCCCTAGTAAAAATTATTGCAATGACATAATACGAGCGGATTGACTTATAATATCAGTTACTCGTACGCCAAAATTTTCGTCAATAACGACTACCTCACCTTTTGCGACTAATGTTTCATTCACTAAAATATCTACAGGCTCTCCTGCAAGTTTATCAAGCTCGATAATTGAGCCAGTTGATAAATCTAAAATGTCTTTGATCGGTCGTTTTGTACGGCCAAGTTCGACCGTAACTTTAAGTGGAACATCAAGCAAAAGGTCTAAGTTTCTTTGCTCATGGTCTGTTAACTTCGGTTGTTCAAAGGTCGAAAAGTTTGCTTTTTTCACATCCGAATCTTCACTAACAAAAGATTGGCCAATGACTTGTTGTTCGATTGGCTTATCTTCACTTGGTTCTTTCATAAATATATCGTCACTCTCCAAAGGCTCTTTTATAGTTTCTTCAGCGATCGCCGACACTTCTTCTTTACTCGGTTCTATAGTTGATTGCTCCTGAATTGTCTCTTCTTCAGATTGTACGTCTGTTCCGGATATTTGTAACAACTCTGCTACTAAATCATAGGCAAAGGGAAAAGGTATGAGCTGCATAATGCTCGAATCAATAAGGTCACCAACCTTTAATTGAAACGCAACTTTTACAAAAACTTCTTCATCCATTTCCTTAACAACAGTATCATCCGAAAGTGCTTCTTTTAATTCGATACTTGGCGGCGAAATATTCACTAACTTATTAAAGATCGTTGACATACTAGTTGCCGCAGAACCCATCATTTGGTTCATCACTTCTTGAACAGCACTTAAATGTATTTCCGATAACTCTGGGTCAGGGTCTGTTCCATCTCCACCGAGCATAATATCGGAAATAATCGCTGCATCTTCCTTTTGGACGACGAATATGTTTTGACCGACAAATCCTTCTACATAATTAACAGTTACATGAACATGTTCAAAGGAAAAGCTATCATAAAGCTCTGGTTTTTTTATAATTGTAATTGTAGGCGTAGTTATACTAACTTTATTATTAAGTAATGTTGATAAAGTTGTAGCTGAACTACCAATCGATATGTTACCAATTTCACCTAATGCATCTGCTTCAATTGGTGACAAATAATTGGAAACATTTTCACCTTTAATTTCTTCATCTTTTGCATCTTCTATATCATCGGAATCATCGTTTGTAATCGAAAGAAGTGCATCTATTTCGTCCTGTGATAGTGTGTTGTTTTCATTATCCATCTATTTCGCCCCCTTTAACTTCATCTAATACTTGTACAGATAGTCTATTTTTTACTTTACCTGGTTGAACATAAAACTTCGGCTCATCGTTCGCATATAATATTAAAGAATCATCGATCGATTTATCTAGTACAATAATATCATCTTTCATTAATTTAATAAATTGCTCGATAGAAATTGTTGATTCCCCAAGAACTGTTTTTAAATTTAAAATAGCTGACTCGATATTTTTTGAAATATTTTCAAAGGCTTCTGGGTCACGCTTTTTAGCAGGGGTTTGCATCCAATAGTGAACCGATAGTTTCGGAATAATCGGCTCAAGAACAACATGGGGAATACATATATTAATCATCCCACTCGTCTCCCCGACTTTAGTGTTTAATGAAACGACAACAACTGTCTCATTTGGAGAAACAAGCTGTAAAAATTGTGGGTTCACTTCAAATTCTTCTAAAATCGGATTAATTTCTGTAATCGATGACCATGCTTCTTTTAATGTTCCTATTGACTTTTCAAACAGTTGTGACATTAAAAGTGTTTCAATTTCTGTTAAATTATCTACATTGCTAACTGTTGACCCTTTTCCACCCAATAATCGATCAAGCAAAGTATAAGCGATATTCGGGTTTACCTCGAGAACTATTCGACCATCTAACGGTTCTACACTATAAATATTTAGGACGGTTATCGTCGGAATTGATCGGATAAATTCTTCATAAGGTATTTGATCAACCGAAGCAACAGATATGTCAACATATGTTCTTAGTTGGGCCGAAAAAAATGTCGTTAACAACCTTGCATAATTTTCATGAATACGTGTGATTCCGCGTATCTGATCTTTAGAAAATCTTAACGCTCGTTTAAAATCATAAACACGAACTTTTTTTTCTTGTTCTTCTTGTTTTAACTCATCAGCATCCATTTCACCTGAAGATATTGCCGATAAAAGGGCGTCTATTTCATGTTGTGAAAGAACTTCTTCAACCAATCGTTCCACCTCCAAACTGGAGTAAAAATATTACTGTAAAATTTTGCTAATTGTATAAACGTCAACAACTTCTCCATCAGTCATTAATTCGTTCAGTTTGTTTTTGAGAACTTTTTCCATATTACCTAAACCTGTTTTTACATCTTCTTGTGTCATCGGTGATAGTTCTTTAATAATGATGTTTTTAATTTGGAAATCGCGATGAGTAATTTCGTTAAAAGCTTTTTTCCCGTCTGTTAAAATTTGAAATTGGATTCTGACAAATGTACCATCACTCAAGTCTGTCGTTATTTCAGGAGTTTCATAGGAATGTTTTACGAGATTTTCAATCGAATCTTTTTCACCAAAAAGTGGGTTACCTGTCACATTAGCAACAATGACAACAACTATTCCACCACCGACTAATAAAACTGCTAAAGAAGTAATCATCGTTTTAACGAGTCTACTCATTTCCTTCACCTACCCTAGCACCAATTAAACCAAGACCACTGTAATAATCATTAATTTTTTTAACGACATCAGTTTCTGCATCTTTAACAACAAACTTTTTTCCATTAGTTAATGTAATTGTTGTATCAGGAAATGACTGAATTTGTTCAATCATCATCACATTTATGTAAAAAGTTTCACCATTTAAGCGAGTTAGTTGTATCATTGATATGGCGGGAGAACCGAGCGTTCGATTCCCCCTACCTCCTTACTTTATCGTTTTAAATTAACGAGTTCTTGTAAAATTTCATCAGACGTTGTAATAATTCGTGTATTCGCTTGAAAGCCTCGTTGTGCCGTAATCATTTCCGTAAACTCTTCCGCTAAGTCGACATTAGACATCTCAAGTGCTCCACTAATGAGGGAGCCCGCTGTATTGTTTTCTGGCTGTGTAACTAACGGATCACCAGAGTTTTCTGTTGCACGATATAAATTTTCACCCATTTTTTCTAAACCTGCGGGGTTAGAGAAGACGGCTAAGCCAATTGGTTGTGTCAATGTCTCCGTTACGTTATTCTGAGTTACAATAACAATCGACCCGTCTTTTTCTATACTAATACTTTGTGGTCTATTATTTTGACTATCTTCTATTTTAATTCGATAGCTACTTAAATCATCTACATCGGTATTATCAATAGCATCGTTTAAAACATAATAACCATTCGCATTGACTAAAAAGCCTTCATGATCTAAATAAAAGTTACCAGCCCGTGTATAGGCAATCCCATTAGGTGTATCAACCATAAAATAACCGTCCCCTTCAATTTGTAAATCGAGAGGGTTATTCGTCGTTTCTCTAAATCCTTGTGTATGAATGACGTCAATTGAACTTAATGCAGAACCTGTACCGACTTGCATCGGGTTAACACCTCCACGGGTGCGTGCACCCTCTGGTCCCGCCGGCCCCATCGCTCCCTGGGTCGTTTGACTCATTAAATCTTGAAAAGTTACTCGACTTTTCTTATAACCTACAGTATTAACATTCGCGATATTGTTACCGATCACGTCTAATTTCGTTTGAAAGCCACGTAATCCAGATACTCCAGAATATAATGAACGTAACATATTTTTCTCTCCTTTAGATGATTGCTCTAACTGCTTCAGTCACTCAGCAGTTTAACGGCTTCCTAAAAAGGTCCAGCCTATTTTGTCAAAATAATCGTTCCATTAATATTTGTGAAAATTTTACTTTCTGCTTCATCATTGTTCAATGCTGTAATAATTGTATGTTTTTCAGCATTAACGAGTAATGTTGCATTATTTAAAACGACGACAGATTCACGTACACCTTTTTGTTTTGCTTCTTTTAACTTTGAACTAAGGGTGGCCCATTGTCTGTCACTTAAATAAATATTTCTTTCAACCATCCGCTCTTTAGCATGTTTACTAATTTTAACAGTCTGTTTATTAGCCAAAATTTCTCCGAAGTTTTTAGTTGATTCGGTCGGTTTTTGGCGATGTTTAACCGTTTGATCATAGATTGTTGGATGGTATAGATGATGAATGCGTTCTGTCATTCTATCAACTTCCCTCACCCGTATTATTTTTCCCAGTACCTGCCTCGATGATGGAATCAGCATAGATTTCTTCGCCGTTTGCTAATTTAAAAATAGCCCAGCCATCTTTTTGAATAACAGATAATACTTCACTCGTATCTGTTCCTTTAATTTGTCCAGTTTCTTCATCGTACGTATAATAAGAGACGGTTTGTCCAATCATATGGCTATACTGAACAATTGGCGAAATCAGTTGGCTTTGCACGAGTGCATCAATTGATTTAGCCATATTCATTGTTTGTTCAAGGGATGAAAAAGTAGCCATTTGTGAAATAAATTCTTTATCTTCCATCGGATTTAATGGATCTTGATTTTGTAATTGAACCATTAATATTTTTAAAAATTCTTCCTTACCTAGCTCAGTTCCCGGTGTTCTCGTTGGCTGATTCTTAGGTAAATAAAACGAATCATCAATTTTATTCATTAGTTCACCTCGTTTAAACAAACTCATGTAAAATTTTATGAAAATCTAAATGCTCTTTTTCTTGAGTTAAGTTTTCATCGTCATCATGTTGTTGTTCATCGTGTTGTTCTTGAGCATCTTCATCTTTCATAAAGGAGTCATCCTTTGGTAAGACTTCCTGCCCATCAGCAACTTTTTCAATTGACACTTGATGCGGGGCAAACATATGTTTCAATTGATGAATATTAGATTCGAGAATTGACTTAGTCGCTTGTGATGAAACGATAATTTTTACTGCCATTTCGCCATTAACTTCAACAAAACGAACGAGCATTTCTCCTAAATTGTCCGGTCTTAATGTAATCGCCAGTTGATTTGTCAATGATTGTGTTGGTGAAAATTGACTCGTTTGGACAATTTGTCGAAACTGTTTTAACAATTGTTCGTTCATAAAATGATCATTTTCCGATCGTTGCATGTAAATAACATATTGCTCAATCGGTGACATCGTTTGAGTTTTCAATATGTTAGGAGCAATTGTTTGAGCTTCGTTTATGTTCGTTGTTTTTGTAAGTAATGTCGGTGCCAAATGTTTCATCCATTTAATAACATCCGTTGTTGTTACTTTACTTTCGGTATTATAAGTTGCTTGTTTGGCAAAATTTGTCCGTTTAGAAAATCGACTCATAAGTTCTTTAAACAAACGTTGCAGCTCATCGTCACTTTCATTCATTAATTGTGTTAGTTGTAATTGTTCACTTTGATTGAGTTGATGAAATTGTTCTAACAGCCGCAATATTTCTGGTGCTTTTTTCATAAGCCCTTCTTCTGAACTAATTGATTGCATCATCTGATTAAATTGTTGCAATAATCGTTGATGGTCTATATGTTCTTCCTTCGTCTGTAAGTGTTGGCTTGGCATATTCAATGGCATGGACGATTTAAAATTTGTATTGTTAAACAGTTCATATATACGATCCTTCGTTCCATTTTCGGTTGTTAAATTTAACATTAATGGCTCTATTATTTCTTCTTCCGAAATAGGTGGGCTGATCGCTAACAATTCATTAACTGAAATAACTAATTCTTTTATAAACGTTTCATTTTGCTCCTGTTCACTAAGTGAATGAACGAGTTCCCATATTTTTTCTATATCAGCATCACTTAACTGAAGTAGCTCACTTATTTGTTGCACAATCGATGAAAGTGTTTCGTCCGATAACGATTGATTCAGATTCTCTGACTCCGTAGCTGCAGCTAAAGCATGTAAAAATTGCTCGTTATTAAAGGTAGCCTTACCGTAACTAGTAGTAGATTCAGAGAAATCCTTTGGTACATAATCATTAAAAAAGAGAAGTTGTAATCCGTTCACTACGCATTCACCCCCTTTCAAAGAATAATAGATCTATTGTTGATCTATCATTAACTCTGTTAATTCGGCAGCTAATTTAGGTTCCATCGCTTCAAGTATTTTGCCACGTACATCATTTGAAACTGTGTTAAGTAGTTCGACAGCAATGTTTTTATCTAAATCAGAAAATATTAATGCGGCTTGTTTCGGTTTCATCGTTTTAAACGAAGCTGACAGTTTTTTAATCATTTCTTCATCGGATGCTGTAAGCGATGTTTCTTCTTCACTATTATCCTTAGCAAATTCAAGTTGAGCTTCTAGTTTATCAATTTCATTTTCAAGTTGTTCGATCGTGCTTTTATATGATTCAATTTCTGTTAAATAAGAATTAGTTGTTGTGTCGTGTTCATCTTTTAATTCGTTAAACTTCTCTTCAAGTTCTTGATAGGATTTTTCCTCATCAGTAGTAATCATTGCAGAAATAACAGGTACTTTCTTGCCAGTATTTTTTAGCCAGCTGTTTACATCAACACCTGCTAACAATAATACCGTATAAATTAAAACTAACATGACGACCATCGGGATGACGATGGCAAAAAGAAACCACAATATTGGATTTGTTTTTTTATTTTGTTGATCCATCTGCTTACTCAAAACGACTCACCTATTTTTTTGACTCATATATTGTTGAATGGATATTTCATCCATTAAAATATTTTCTTCTCTCTTTTCCTTCGCTTTAATTTTCTCGCGGCGAAGTTCGATTATTTTCTCAATTTTTTTAAATTCGATATGTTTATTCGTTAAATTTGCTTTATGATGTTCCATTAAAGCGCGGGCTTCATTCACTTCTTCTTGAATGGCGATAATCTCTCGTTTTAGTTGTTCGATATAAGTAGACTGTTCACGTAATTCAGTAATTGTCATCTTTTTCTGTAATGTTTCATCCAGGAGTTGTTCTGCCGTTTCTTTCTTTTTTAATTTCTCGTAAAGATTTAAGGCGACCTTTTCAAATGCTTCGACTGAACGATGATGTTTAAGTTGGGCTTCATTTTTTTCATTTTCTTTTACGTGTAAAATCTTTTCTAAAGATAACAGTTGACTCATAAGTTTTCGCTCCCGTTTAACAATTGTTGCAGTTGTTGAATTGACTGATCAATTGTATGATATTCTTGAATATCTTGTTGCAAAAATTGTTTGATTTTAGGGTAATAAACAATCGATTGATCGATTTGTTGATCTGAACCATGGTTATAAGCGCCAATTTGGATAAGTTCTCGATTTTCTTCATAGATTGCAAGTAAATGACGAATTTGTTGGGCGACTTTTAAATGTTCATCTGTTGCAATGTTTTTCATGAGTCGACTAACAGACTGTAAAATATTAATCGATGGATATTGTCCTTGTTCAGCAAGTCGTCGGTCTAATATAAAGTGGCCATCGAGTATACCACGAACGGCATCGGCTATCGGCTCATTCATATCATCACCATCGACAAGAACGGTATAAAAGGCAGTGATAGTTCCTTTACTACTCGTACCCGTTCGTTCAAGTAGTTTTGGTAAAGTAGCAAAAACAGACGGTGTGTAACCTTTTGTTGTCGGTGGTTCGCCAACAGCTAGTCCAACTTCTCGTTGCGCCATAGCAACGCGTGTCACAGAATCCATTAGTAAATTAACATTGTAACCACGATCGCGAAAATACTCACTAATAGCTGTTGCTGTAAACGCACCTTTAATACGCATTAATGCCGGTTGGTCGGATGTAGCAGTGACAACAATTGATTTGTTTAGCCCCTCTTCACCAAGGTCATTTTCGATAAACTCACGAACTTCTCGTCCACGCTCACCGACTAAAGCTATAACATTTATATCAGCGTTACTATTTCTAGCAATCATGCCTAACAAAGTACTTTTTCCTACACCACTTCCGGCAAATATGCCAACTCTTTGTCCTTTACCGACTGTTAATAAACTATCAATCGCTTTAATACCAACTTGAATCGGCTCACTTATTGGTGGACGACTTAGTGGATTAGGTGGTTGTTGTTCTGTTAATACATTTGTGAGCTGCACATCGTTTAAAGGTTTTTGATCGAGTCGTTGCCCGAGTGCATCGACAACATTACCGATCAAATTTTTCCCAACCTTTATTGTTAATGGATTTCCCGTCGCTTCAACGAGACATCCTGGACCAATTTCTGTCACTTCTGTGTATGGCATTAAAATAAGTTTATTTTCATTAAAGCCGACAACTTCTGCAAGAATAGGCTGTTTACTATTTTTCGTATATATAAAACATACTTCACCGATATTTGCTACAGG
This sequence comes from Bacillota bacterium, assembly GCA_035302425.1. GTDB lineage: Bacteria > Bacillota > Bacilli > Bacillales > Amphibacillaceae > CALAMD01. The sequence continues at coordinate 59,520 of DATGSQ010000013.1, forward strand.
ACCAATCGATTCAATCATTAGGCCAACGACTCGTAAAACTTTTCCATAACGTTTATATGGGACGATACGGTCAATAACTTTTTCATAATCTACGACATTCATTCGTTTTTCTCCATGACGATATTTAATAGTTCATCTTCAATTAATTGTAATTGTGTTTGAATACTCGCATCAGTTTTTCCTGATGGATATTCAATTTTACACATCCCACATTCAAGTTCATCATTAACATAAATTGATAGTTTGCTTGATTTTTGTAAGATATTTTCAAAATCTTTTTTCTGATGTAATAAATGTTCGTAATCTTTCGGAGAAACAATAATTTTTATTTCTTCCTGTTCTGTTAAATCGTTAATGACATCACTGACAATTCTTTTAACAACATCTTCATCAATATCTAATTGTTTATGAATAATTTTTTCTGCAATTTGGACGGCAAGCTTTATAATTATCGGTTCGCTTTCTTTTATCGTTATTTCATAATCCTCTTGTGCCAACTGTATCGTTTGATTAGCTTCATCAATTAAATGAGCATATTCAGTTAAGCTTGCTTGTTCACCTTTAATAAAACCTGCCTCATAACCTTCTTTTTGTGCCTCATCGATATATATTTGTTTTTCCTCTGCCCAGGCTTCTTTTAAGGAACTAATTTCTGCTTCAGTTTCTTGAATTAACTTTTGTTTATTTGCTTCTAACTGCGCAACTTCATTTGTTAAATTGGCGATTTGTTCGTTTAAAGATGTCGTTTGTGACTTTAATTGTTTAGTAGCATTCTTCTCATTTTCCTTAGGTTTTCGTTTAATAAATTGGTCAATAGATTTAACTTTAATTGTCTTAGTTGCAACTTGTTCATCTCGTTTCAAAACTTTAGACAATGATATCATCACCTCCGCCACGAGCAATGATAATTTCACCAATTTCTTCTAAGCGGCGAATCGTAGCCACAATTCGAGTTTGCGCCTCTTCAACATCTCGTAATCGTACAGGCCCCATATATTCCATTTCTTCTTTAAAAGTTTCTGCCATTCGTTGGGACATATTGTTAAAGACAATTTCTTTAACTTCTTCACTAGCAACTCGTAAGGCTAAGCGTAAATCATCATTGTCAACCTCACGGATGACTCGTTGAATGGCACGATTATCAAGAATGACAATATCTTCGAAGACGAACATTCGCTTTTTAATTTCTTCAGCTAATTCAGGGTCCTCAACTTCAAGGGCATCAAGTATCGTTCGTTCTGTACTCCGATCAACACCATTAAGTACTTCAACGACAGATTCAATTCCACCAGTTTGTGTATAATCTTCGGTAAGTGAGGTAGCTAAATTTTTCTCTAATACTTGCTCTACTTGACTAATAATTTCCGGTGATGTTGAATCCATCGTTGCAATTCTTTTAGCAACTTCAGCTTGCATTTTCTCCGGCAATTCGGATAAAATTTGTCCCGCTTGCTCAGGATCTAAATATGACAATACGAGAGCAATTGTTTGCGGGTGTTCATTAATAATAAAGTTCAACACTTGTTGTGGATCAGCTTTTCGTGCAAAATCAAAGGGTCGCACTTGTAAAGATGAAGTTAATCGGTTTATGATCGATGCCGCTTCTTGTTTTCCAAAAGCTTTTTCTAATACTGTTTTCGCGTAGCCAACGCCACCCTGGGAAATATAATCTTGCGCAAGGGCTATTTGGTGAAATTGATCAACGATCGTTTCCTTCAATTCGTTATTAACTTTTTGGACAGATGATATTTCTAAACTTAATTGTTCAATTTCTTCATCTGTTAAATGTTTATACACTTGCGCGGAAACGTCAGGTCCTAATGAAATTAAAAGAATCGCAGCTTTTTGCTTTCCAGTTAACTTATGCCGTTGGCGCACCATCATGACACCCCCTAATCATCTGCAATCCAGCTCCTTAACAGTTTTGTAAACTCCTCAGGATTTTCACGAGCCATTTTTTCTAGTTGTTTGCGACGGACTTCTTCTTCTGTAATCTCGCTCTCCATAAGGTCAGGAATTTCAGTTGGCTGAGGCGTTTCAATAGCTTCATCCATAATAGAATCCTCACTTTTACGACGACGTATAATAGCAAAAACTATGAGACCGATAATGACGAATAATAATAATCCCCCTATAACATATAGCCAAATTGATGGTTTTGTTAAAGGTTGACTACTAACTCCTTCGCGACCTTCTTTTCCTGTAAATTCATGAAAAACAATTGAAACTTTTTCGGCTGGGTCGATTTCGCCATACCCTTTATCGATAGAAGTTGTGATCATTGAATGTAAAATTGAAGCGACGCCTTCTTCAACGGTTGCCATTTCTTGCTCTGTTAAATATTGAACGTCGCCCCCATCCGTTGATACGACGTTATCTATAGCAACTTGAACGCCAATATCGCGAACTTTATAGGGACTCTCAACAATTTCCTTACGAATATGGTTAAATTCATTATTAACCGTTTCTTTTATGAGCTCATATTCGCCATCGTCAGCACCTTCTACGCCAACATAACCAGGAATATCTTCTTCCCCCGTACCAACTACACCGCCAGCACCTAAGCCACCTGTATATGTTTCTTGAATGGTCTCGACACTGACAGGTAATCCTTCCATATTTTCTACATCTACCGGATCGACTAAGTCTTCAATACGATTTTCTTGAGTGAAATCAATATCTGTAGTTACTGAGACGATGACATTATCAATACCAACAATCGAACCGAGCATTTGTTGTAAGCGTCGTTGGATATCTCGTTCAATATCTCGTTTGATCGATTGTTGATTACTAAACTCATCATGACTTGTAGATCCACTTGATTGAGCAACATCAAAATATTCTAAATACTGGTTACGAATAAAAATGTTTTCTTTCGGCAAATTAGGAATTGCCTTTGACACTAGATGATACAATGACTCTATTTGATTACCTTCAAATTGGTAACCAGGTGATGTGTGAATAATAATTGATGCACTCGCTTCTTCCTTTGAATCATTAATAAAAACGGATTCTTCCGGTAAATTAATCATGACGCTCGCATCTTCAATACCTTCGATTCCTTTAATAAGGTTAGCGAGTTCTGTTCGCATAGCATCGAGTTTAATCATATTAAATTCGTTATCTGTCATACCCCAAGATACGTTTTCACTAAAAAATGAATAATCTATATGACCACTTCTTGGAATCCCTTCCCCTGCTAATTCGACGATTAAAGAATCTGCTTGATTTTCTGGAACAGTAATTGTCGTCCCACCGTCTTTAATTTCATACGCTACGCCACGCGCTTCTAATTCTTCCTTAATTTGGCTTACTTCTTGCACTGAAAGATTGTTATAAAGTGGAACAAAATTTTTTTTCAAAGAAAAGGTTAAAATTAATGCAATTAAGCCGATAATAAAGATAAGGGAAAATATGTACGTTATTTGGCGTTTCTTATTAAGAGATTTCCAATGGTTAACTGCTGTATCTCGTGTATCTAATAATTTTTCTTTCATTTATTTACCACCAAGCTCCAACAAAATAGTTAAATAATTGCTACATTTAAAAATATATAAAAACAGAAAATAGAAAATTTACACTTGCATGCGCATAATTTCGTTGTATGCATCGATGACTTTTCGTTGGATTTGCACTGTTGTCTCCAAAGTTAAACTTGCTTTTTGAGCGGTGATCATAACATCGTGTAAATCTGTTACTTCACCTTTTACTAATTGTTCTGTTTTAACGTCAGATTGCTTTTGTAATTGGTCAACATGTTCTATCGCACTTTTTAAATGGGCTGCAAAGGATTGTTCTTTTATTGAATTGTTCTTAAGTGGAACTTCCCTAAGCGACTGAGGCGCTATAACTTTCGATAAACCATTTATATTTTCGACCATTCTCCTACTCCTTTTACAGTTAACTTGGAATTAACCTTTGTAAAATAAAAAAGCTACAAATAAATGTATCGCTTCTTCATCGTATATTATTTTGAAAAGTATTATTTACCTATTTCTAATGCTTTTAGTAACATGTTTTTACTTGCATTTAATGATGTAATGTTTGCCTCATAAGATCTCGTTGCACTCATTAAGTCTACCATCTCTTTTAACGGATCAACATTAGGAAGTTGTACATATCCTTGCTCATTCGCATCTGGGTGTATCGGATTATATACTTCTTTAAATGGCGTTTGGTCATTAACAATTTGGCGAACAGAAACACCTTCACCTAGTCGTTGATCAGCACCACGAGCACGCTGCAATATAGCAGCAAAGCTTTCTTTCCTTGGAGCAAAGCTAACCATTTTACGTCGATACGGTTCATATGTACCATCCTCATTCAATACAGCGCGGGTCGTCTGGGCATTAGCGATGTTCGCTGAAACAATATCCATACGTAGGCGCTGCGCTGTTAATGCACTTGCACTCGTATTTAAGCTATGGAAAATTGTCATCGTTAGTTACCACCCCTTATAACTGTTTGTAGATCAGAAAACTTACCATTTAAGCGATCGATGAGACTTTGGTAGAGAATTTGATTTTTTGCAAGTTCTGACATCTCTTTGTCAATGTCAACGTTATTTTTGTTATGGTTGTACATTGTTCCCGTTTTAGTCGTTAAATGGAAATGATTCATTTCATTTTTAAACGGTAAATGTTTCGTATGTGTTTTTTTAGCAAGTAGTTTTCCTTCTAAAACAGACTTAAAAGCTATGTCCTTAGCCTTATAATTAGGAGTGTCGACATTCGCAATATTATGAGCAATTACTTTGTTTTTAGATGCAGAATAGTCTAAAGAACGCTCAAGTTGTGTAATTGTTCGATCAAAAATGTTCAAAGTCTTTCCTCCTATACGTTTTTTCAAAATATGTATATAAAGTGCATATGTTAATTAAATATAATTGTAGTTTATCTAAGAAATAAAGTCTACTATTTTTCGACAAGGTTATATTATTATCGACAATTTGAGAGTAAAGAACTAGGCTTTTTGTCTATTTTATGACAGAAAAAAGCTAATTTTACTAAATTTGTCGAAAAAACCTTTTAAAAATCAAAAAAATAAACAGATGTTTTTAATTAAACATCTGTTTACATAATTAAAATTTTTTTATTGTTTTTTATTTATCGTGATCTTAATTTATCAAGTTCCGCTAAAAACTTATCATTAAGAACTTTAATATACGTTCCTTTCATGCCTAATGATCTAGATTCGATCACACCAGCACTTTCTAACTTACGTAAAGCATTGACGATTACTGAACGGGTAATGCCGACACGGTCAGCAATTTTACTTGCAACGAGTAAACCTTCTTTTCCATCAAGTTCTTCGAAAATATGGTCAATCGCTTCAAGTTCACTATAAGATAAGGAACTAATAGCCATTTGAACAACGGCTTTACTTCTCGCTTCCTTTTCAATTTCTGCTGATTTTTCTTGTAATATTTCCATGCCAACGACTGTTGCCCCGTACTCTGCTAAAAGTAAATCATCAGAATTGAATTCATCAGACAAACGACCTAAAATAAGTGTTCCTAAGCGTTCGCCGCTACCTAAGATAGGTACAATAGTTGTTAGACCACTACGGAATAAATCGCGATTTTCTACAGGAAATACTGTATATTCACTATCAATATCAATATTTGCTGTTGTTTCAAAAATGTTAAATAAACCTTGTGTATAAGCTTCTGGGAATTGGCGCTCCTCTAACATTTTTTTCATTCGTTCATTTTCAATCGCTTGGTTAATTGCATATCCTAACAATTTTCCACGTCTATCTAAAATAAAGACATTACTGCTAATAACCTCTGATAATGTTTCTGACATGTCATTAAAGTTAACAGATTTTCCGGCTGTTTTTTGTAACATTGCATTAATTTTTCTTGTACGGTTTAAAAGTTCCATAATAAAATATCCTCCATTCTTTATTTAAACAACAAAATAACTTTATAAAATATATTGACTTAAATCTTTATCTGTAGCAATTTTATTAAGTTTCTCGTCAACATAATTTCTTGTAATTTCAATATGTTCTATATTGATGTCTGGAGCTTCAAAGGATATATCCTCAAACAATTTTTCTAAAATGGTATGTAGACGACGTGCTCCTATATTATCTGTTTCTTGATTCACTTGATAGGCGATTTCAGCAAGTCTATTGACAGCTTCGTCTTTAAAAGTAATTTTTATACCTTCAGTCGCCAACAGTGCTTCATATTGTTTTAATAATGCATTTGATGGCTCTTTTAAAATTCGTGTAAAATCTTCAGTTGAAAGTTTATTTAATTCTACACGGATTGGAAAACGCCCTTGTAGTTCCGGAATTAGATCGGAAGGTTTAGCCATATGAAAAGCACCAGCTGCGATAAATAACATATGATCTGTTTTTACTTGCCCATATTTTGTCATAATCGTTGAACCTTCAACAATAGGCAAAATATCACGTTGGACACCTTCCCGGGATACATTAGCCGTCTGCTCATGTTGACTGACGATTTTATCAATTTCGTCAATGAAAATTATTCCTGCTTGTTCAGCACGTTCGATCGCTTCTTGGGAAATTTCATCCATATCGACAAGTTTATGGGATATTTGTTGTGTTAAAACTCTTCGGGCTTCCGATACGGGTAAACGGCGTTTTTTCTTTCTTTTAGGTAAAAATTGCTCAAACGTATCTTGCATATTCATTCCCATATGTTCCATACCCGAACCTTGTAACATATCAAACATCGATGGTGTATTATCTTCAATTTCAATCGTCACTATACGGTCTTCTAACTCACCGAGTTTCAATTGAAATTCAATTCTTTTACGGTCTGCTTGATAAGACTTTTCATCATCATTTTCATCATTGGCATCTTGTTGCTCCTGTTGTGGGAAAAACATTTCAAATGGGTTTTTCATCTGTTGCTGTTTTCTTGGTCGTTTTGTCAATAAACGCACGAGTTGTTTGTTAGCTTCTTCTTCAGCTTTATCAATAACTTGTGCCATTTTTTCTTCTTTAACCATCCTAACAGACATTTCCACTAGATCACGGACCATCGATTCGACATCACGGCCAACATAACCGACTTCAGTAAACTTTGTCGCTTCAACTTTAACGAATGGTGCCTCAACTAATTTTGCTAAACGACGAGCAATTTCAGTTTTCCCAACACCTGTTGGTCCAATCATTAATATGTTTTTAGGGACGATTTCATCTTTAAGTTGATCATCTAAAAGCATGCGCCGATATCGATTCCTTAACGCAATAGCTACTGATTTTTTAGCATCCTTTTGTCCGATAATATATTTATCTAACTGTTTAACGATGTCTTTTGGTGTATAATTTTTCATCATTACGTATGCTGCCCTCCTTTACTCAAGTATTTCTACTGAAATATTGTCATTTGTATACACACATAAATCTGCAGCAATTTCAAGTGCAGCTTTAGCAATTTCTTGCGCTGATAAATGATCCGCATATTTAACAAGGGCACGCCCAGCACTTAACGCGTAATTTCCACCAGAGCCAATCGCTAAAATGCCATCATCTGGCTCAATAACTTCACCTGTTCCTGATATGAGCAATAATCTTTCCTGATCCATAACGATAAGCATTGCCTCTAACCGGCGGAGTACTTTATCACTGCGCCATTCTTTAGCTAATTCAACGGCTGAACGTGTTAAATTTCCATCATAAGTTTGTAAATTACCTTCAAATTTTTCAAACAAAGTAAAAGCATCCGCAACAGAGCCAGCGAAACCGGCTAATATTTTACCATTAAATAGTTTGCGAATTTTTCTTGCCTTATGTTTCATAACGACGGCTTCTCCCATCGTTACTTGGCCATCACCGCTTATAGCGCACTCACCATTATGGCGTATCGCAAAAATTGTCGTTGCTCGTATTTGTTGCGACATATTGTCACCTCTTTTTCTTACTTATTCTTTGGATTTGCTCGTGGATGACTGTTCATATAAATTTGTCGTAAATGATCTTTCGTTACGTGTGTATATATTTGTGTTGAGGATAAGTTTTCATGTCCGAGTAATTCTTGGACAACTCGCAAATCAGCACCTTCATTAAGTAAATGCGTCGCAAATGTATGCCTTAGTTTATGCGGATGTACATGGACCGTCAATGTTGTTTTTTTTACGATATTTTCAATAATATATTGAACGCCTCTAGCTGTTAATGGCCTACCTCGGGCATTTAAAAAAACAACATTCGTCTCTATGTTACTTTTTTGTAAAAGTTTATTACGTCCTTCATTAAGGTACAAAGATAAAGCACGTTTTGCAAATTCGCCAAACATAACATATCGTTCTTTTCGTCCTTTTCCACGAACAAAAATAGTCCCTAACGAAAAATCAATATTATCAATTGTCAGTTGGATACATTCACTTACACGCATTCCCGTAGCGTACAAAACTTCTAACAACGCTTGGTCCCTCTGTCCTAATGGTTCCTTTAAATTGTTCACTTTAAACAATTGTTCTAACTCTTCTTCATATAAAAACGAAGGTATATGTTCCGATGTGTTTGGCAGTTGAATATGAATAAAAGGATTTGTCGAAATGAAACCTTCACGTTGTAAAAAATTAAAGAAGCTACGTAAACTGGAGATTTTACGTGAAACGGATCTTCTACTCAGTTGCTCATCATATAAATGTGTTAAGTAAATGCGGATTAAACGAAACTCTATTTGTTCTAACGTACGAATGCCCTCACTTTGTAAAAACAACTGAAAGGAGTCGATATCATTTAAATAATACTTAATTGTAAGTGGTGAAGCATTTTTTTCAAGTTGTAAATATTCAACGAACTGGTTAGAAAGTGTTTTTAAACTTTTCAAATAATTACCCCGCAATACGAGCTTAGTTAACTTTTTACTGTCAGTTCAGGCAAGCTTCGCATAATTATAAAGATTCTGAACTGAATAATTATTAAAAAATATATGACTAGTTTTGCCTTAATACGATATTTTAAACTTATCCTTTATGTAATATTAAGTCAAATGTTTTTGTGTAAAGGTAATTAGCTTATCCGATTTATAATTATATCGATTACATTTTGTAGAGTCAACTAAAAAATTTTCAATTGTTCGGAAAACCGACTAAAAAAACGTTAATTGTGAAAAAATTGTTAAAAGTTTGTGAAACATTTCCATATACGATGTTTATGCTTAATAAATATTTAAGGGCCATCAAATAGAAAAAGCACCCGATTCACTTTTATAAAGTGTCAGGTGCTTTGAATAATTATTGTCAATATAATTGGTTAAAAAGCAATTATTTTATGATGACGTTTGCTCTTTCTTTTCGTAATCACATTCTGTACAACGTGTTGTCGTTTGTTTTTTCGTTTTTTTCTGGACCATCATTTTGCCACAGTTTGGACATGGTTCCTTTACTGGACGATCCCATGAGACAAAATCGCAGTTCGGATAATTGTCACATCCGTAAAAAAATCTTCCTCTTCGTGATCGTCGTTCAACGATATTACCATCTTTACATTTTGGACATTTGACGCCAACTTTTTTCAAAATTGGCTTCGTATTACGGCAGTCAGGGAAGTTAGAGCAAGCGAGGAACTTACCGTAACGGCCCATTTTATAAACCATTGGATGACCACACTTTTCACAATCAATGCCAGCTGGTTCATCTTTAATTTCGATAGAAGCCATTTCTTTTTCAGCTTTCTCTAATCGTTTTTCAAATCCTTCATAAAATTGATCCATCACTTGAATCCACGCAGCTTTTCCTTCTTCAATCGAGTCGAGATCTTTTTCCATATTTGCAGTGAAATCAACGTCGATAATCTCAGGAAAATGTTGTTGTAATAAATCAATGACAATTGTTCCTATTTCAGTTGGATAAAAGCGGCGTTCTTCCATAGCAACATAACCGCGACGTTGAATCGTATCAATTGTCGGTGCATATGTCGATGGTCGACCGATTCCTTTTTCTTCTAATGTTGCAACAAGTCGTGCTTCCGTATATCTTGGCGGTGGTTGTGTAAAATGTTGCTTTGGTTCAATTTTTTCAGATTTAACGATCATCCCTGTTTCAAGATCAGGTAAAAATGTCTCTTTTTGTTTTTTCTTCTGGTTGCTACCTTCGACATATATTTTCATAAATCCATCAAACTTTACTTTTGAGCCTGATGCACGAAATTCAACATTATTATTCCATAGGTGAACTGTCATTGTATCCATAACTGCAGGTGCCATTTGGCTTGCTAAAAAGCGATCATAAATTAGTTTGTATAATCGATATTGATCCTTTGATAATACGCTTTTTAATGATTCTGGATTACGATGAACAGATGTTGGGCGGACAGCTTCATGAGCATCTTGTGCCCCTTCTTGTTGGCCTTTTTGCCGTCTATTGCCGACATATTGTTCACCAAAGGTTTTTGCAATATGTTTTTTCGTCTCACTAACGGCTGTTGGGGAAACCCGTGTAGAGTCTGTACGCATATACGTTATAAGCCCAGTAATTCCACCAGCCTTTGCCCCTAAGTCAATACCTTCATAAAGTTGCTGGGCGATCATCATCGTCTTTTTCGCACGAAAATTAAGTTTTCGCGCAGCATCCTGTTGTAATGATGAAGTTGTAAAGGGTAAAGCAGGATTCCTCCGTCGTTCACGTTTATTTACTTTTTTAATTTCAAAATCGTCACCGGTAATTTTTTGTAAAATTTCATTAACATCTGCTTCCGTTTTTAAATCTTGTTTCTTTCCATCGATTCCGTAAAAAGAACCTTCAAATTTTTCTAGATCTTTTTTAAATAAGGATGAAATTGTCCAATATTCTTCAGGTTTAAAGTTTTTAATTTCATTTTCACGATCAATGATTAGTTTTACGGCGACAGATTGCACACGACCTGCACTTAAGCCGCGTCTCACTTTTTTCCATAAAAGTGGGCTTATTTTGTAACCGACGAGTCGGTCTAAAATTCTTCGTGCTTGTTGTGCATCAACTAAATCTTGATCAATTGTCCGTGGCTGTTTAAACGATTCTAAAATAGCATTTTTCGTTATTTCATTAAAAACGACACGACATTTTGAATTCGGATCTATTTTTAAAGCGTATGCGAGATGCCAAGCAATCGCTTCACCTTCACGATCCGGGTCAGCAGCCAAATATATATTATCCGCTTTTTTCGCTGCTTGTCGCAATTCTTTTAAAATATCACCTTTACCACGTATCGTAATATACTTAGGTGTGAATGAATTTTCTATGTCAACACCGATTTGACTTCTCGGTAAATCTCTTACGTGGCCCATTGAGGCTTTAACTGTGTAGCCTTTTCCTAAATAACGTTCAATTGTTCTCGCTTTAGCCGGTGATTCAACAATGACTAAATTTTGTGACATAATTTTATTGCCTCCTACAATGAGGTTACGAATATTATCGCTTCGTTCAATCGTCCCTTATATTAATTACTTATGTTGCATTTGTCAAATATACAACAATATTTTTTTGAATTTCGATAAAAAACATTCATCTATTATTAACATTTTTCATCAAATGTTTACCTACTAACTCCCAATCATTTATTAAATCTGCTGCATTTATAACGAGTTGAGCTCCGTCTTGTATCATTCGATGACACCCTTTACTTTGTATTGTTAGCGGACAGCCCGGTGAAACGTATACTTGTCGTCCTTGATCAAGCGCTTGATCAACGGTTATTAACGTCCCACTACGCTCCATAGCTTCAATAACTAACGTTCCATAACTTAAACCACTAATAATTCGATTTCGTTCGGGAAAATGGTATTTACGGGCGGAAACATGCGGGGGATATTCGGATATGACAAGACCCTTTTGAACAATTTGTTTGAACAATGTAAAGTGTTCCCGTGGATAAATATGTTGAAAACCACTTCCTAATACAGCGATAGTAATACCATCTTCAGCAAGTGTTACACGGTGGGCATAACTGTCAATTCCCCGCGCAAGACCACTAACAATTGTCCAACCACGACTTAACAATGGACGTAAATAAAACTCAACCTTTTGATAAGCATTTTGCGATGGATTACGTGTACCAATAACACTTAAAAATGGTTTATATTGTAATAAATGGCGGTCTCCAGCCAAAAACAAGACAAGAGGTGGATCATTAATTTGTTTTAAAAGTAATGGATAATCATGATCATAAATTGTCATTATTTGAAAGGATTGAAGGTGTTTCTTTATGAAAAGTAATAAACGATCATTATGAAGGTCCGCTAAAAATTGCTCAGCATTTTTTAAAGGAAGGAAAAATAAGTTGTGTAAATCAGAAGATGAATACGAATAAACCTTAGTTAATTTAGGATCTACTGTTAAAAGTTTACGAATGAAATGTCTATTTATGCCGCGACAATAATATAGGTGGATGAGTCGCTTTCGAACATTGTGCAATTCAATCACCCCATTATATATCATTGAATGGATAATCGAAGCCTAAAATAACGTATTTTAGGCTCCGATATTTTTATAGGTTAATGTGTTTTACACTTTTCATCAATGCCGTGTTCTTTTAACACTTTAATAACTGTTTCGCCCATGACATCAGGTGTTTCTGCTACAGTGATGCCACACTCACGCATAACACGCATTTTTTCATCAGCGGTTCCTTGACCACCAGAAATAATCGCTCCCGCGTGTCCCATACGTTTTCCTGGAGGAGCTGTTTGACCACCGACAAAGCCAATGACAGGCTTATTCATATTTTCTTTTACCCAACGAGCAGCCTCTTCTTCAGCTGTTCCACCGATCTCACCAATCATAATGACCGCATGTGTATCAGGGTCTTCGTTATATAACTTTAAAACATCGATAAAGTTCGTTCCATTTACAGGGTCTCCACCGATACCGACAGCTCCTGATTGACCGTAACCGCGTTGTGATAGTTGGTGAACAGCTTCATAAGTTAATGTACCAGAACGTGAAACGACACCGATATGCCCTTTTGTATGAATATATCCTGGCATAATACCAACTTTACACTCATCAGGTGTAATAACTCCTGGACAGTTCGGTCCGATTAAACGAGTTTCTTTACCTTCCATGTAACGTTTGACTTTTACCATATCTAAAACAGGAATATGTTCTGTAATACAAATAACTAAATCCATCTTAGCATCAACAGCCTCTAAAATGGCATCTGCTGCAAATGGCGCAGGTACATAAATAACGGAAACTGTTGCACCTGTCGCTTTAACAGCATCGTCGACTGTATTAAAAACAGGTACACCTTCAACTTCTTGTCCAGCACGTCCAGGTGTTACACCAGCAACAATATTTGTTCCATAATCGAGCATTTCTTTCGTATGAAACGCTGCTGTAGAACCTGTAATACCTTGGACTAAAACTTTTGTATCTTTATTTACTAAATACTCATTGATGTCCGCCCTTTCTACAATCATTAATCGTCTATGATTTACTTTCAATTTATTTAACAGCGGTAACGATTTTCTCTGCACCGTCACCCATTGAATCTGCAGAAATAATGTTTAACCCAGACTCATTTAAAATTTTCTTACCTTCTTCAACATTCGTACCTTCAAGTCGGACGACGAGTGGAATGTCTAAGTCAACTTGTTTTGTCGCCTCAACGACACCTTCAGCAATAACATCACAGCGCATAATTCCGCCAAAAATGTTAACAAAAATCCCTTTAACGTTCGGATCAGCTAAAATAATTTTAAAGGCTTCAGTAACTTTTTCTGCTGTTGCTCCACCACCGACATCGAGGAAGTTTGCCGGCTCTCCGCCATAATGTTTAATAATATCCATTGTAGCCATCGCTAAACCTGCACCATTAACCATACAACCAATATCCCCATCAAGGGCAATATAGCTTAATCCATGCTCAGATGCTTCGATTTCTTTTTCGTCCTCTTCATCTAAGTCACGAAGTTCTAAAATATCTTTTTGACGATATAAAGCATTATCATCAAAATTGAGCTTCGCATCAAGTGCTAACACTTCACCATCACCTGTTGTGACAAGTGGGTTAATCTCAGCAATTGAACAATCTTTTTCTACAAAGGCTTGATAAAGTCCCATCATAAATTTAACGACATTATTAACCATTTCTACCGGTACGTTCAAATTAAAAGCCATACGACGTGCTTGATAACCTGCTAAGCCAACAACTGGGTCAATGACTTCTTTGAAAATTTTCTCAGGTGTTTCGGCAGCAACTTCCTCAATTTCAGTACCACCTTCTTCAGAACCCATCATGACGACTTTTGACGTTGAACTGTCAAGAACAAAACCTAAATAATATTCCTTTTGAATATCGCAACCTTCTTCAATTAATAAACGTTTAACTTCTTTTCCTTCCGGGCCAGTTTGTTCTGTCACTAAAACTTTTCCTAAAATTTCCTCGGCATATGTACGTACTTCGTCGAGGTTTTGCGCGATTTTAACACCGCCTGCTTTACCACGGCCACCAGCATGGATTTGTGCCTTAACGACTGTTACATCACTGCCTAATTTTTTAGCTACTTCGACAGCTTCATCGACAGTAAATGCAACATAACCATCAGGCACATTCACTCCATATTGGCGTAAAATGTCTTTTCCTTGATACTCATGTATGTTCATGTTTTATCCTCCAATCAAAATTGACTGCATTCCTATTGTAGTAGAAAATGTTTTTTTTCACAAGAATAACAAAGTGTTAAGATTACTTTAAACGTTTTCATTATATTTTAAACGACTAAATCCCTTAAATAAGTTATTTCATATTACGGTCCAATGCATATATAAACGCAAATACTTCAGCAACAGCTTCATACAATTCACCTGGAATTACGTCATTAATATTTAAATTAGCTAATAGTTCAACGAGTGAAGGATCCTCTAAAACTGGTACATCATATTTTTTCGCTTGAGCTAATATTTTTTCCGCAACAATTCCTTTACCAACTGCTTTCACAACCGGTGCATGATTTTCTTGATGTTCAGGGTTATAACTTAAAGCGACTACTTTTTTTCGTTTGTTCGTCATATGCGAAAATCAACTCCTGAATAATTTTTTCTCATAAATTGCCGCGGCGTCTTTGGTGAAATTTGCTTATCATCTTTAGCAAGGGGTTTATAAGTAATCGATGATAGTTGATAGTCTATTTCACTTAACTGTCGTTTTAAACTATGTTCTAACGGTTTGACGAGGGATTTTAAAAATTGTTGATTATTAAAAACCGTCAGAGAAATAATTCGATCTTGCACGGCCATGTCGACAATTGTATGATCTAACGCTTCCAAATGTAAGAAAAATAAAATACGACAATGATTCGGATCAATCGTATCATCTTTTGTTTTTTTGCTTTGAAATTGCATGTATAAATCACTGTTAAGCTGCAATTTATCACCAGGCAGCACAAAGTTACCATATATAAAATGGTTCGTTTCTTCGACAGATTGTAGTTGTAATCCATTAATAAAATGTAATAGTTGTTGAATACGTTCCTGATCCATTGGTAATTGCTGCTGCACCATTTGTAACAACGTTTGCTTAAGGGTTAATGGTTGCTCATTAACTTGACCATCTCGAATAAGTTGTTCATAGTTTAAACCTAAATGGGCTAATGTATGATGAATTTGTTGTAAAAATTCTGCTTTTGGTGCAAAGTCGTTAGTCATCGTTTGTTGTAGTATTTCATATGTATGTTCATCACCTAAAGCAACTAGCATATTTAACAAAAGTGGTAACTGTTCGTGTTGTTGTAAAACATGATTAAATGTCACTATTTGTTCATTAGATAAAAACGTTTGTAATATCGGTCGTAACTGTTCGCTCATTAGCGATAACCGTTGTGCTGACATAGGTCGCTGTTCTTGAATATGCACTGACAGTTCTTGCTCCCACGTGGCTAAAAAGTCCTTAATCCGAGAAGTAATTTGTCCTTGTTCACTAACCATTCGTTGCATCATCACTTTTAAAACTGGTAGTTCAACATTAAAAATTGACTCACGTTGGCTCAGTAAAGAAAATAGCGAACGATTATTAATAGATAAGTTGGATTTGATTACATTTAATCCTTGGAAAACGTCCCTTACTAATGGATTTTCTTGTATGCTTTGTAATAAATGTCGGGCAAACTGTTGATCGGGAATTGATTGTTTATAATCTTGTATAAGTGCTAGTAACTGTTGTCCACGAGATGAGTCTTTTAAAGCTGTTTGTATTGATTGATCATCTATTTGTTGTAATAGATTTGTAAAATTTTCAGTCATTAACGCTTGTTGTGCTTGAAAAACATTTTCCGTTAATGGTAAATTTCGAACAATCATATGTTGAATGACTCGAAAAGCCGTTTGCTTATGATCATTTAATGAAAGTAATGGAAGAGATTGGATGAGGGTATTACGATCAAATGGTATTTGTTCTTGAATTAAATGTTGGACAAATTGCCTTAACGGCCGGTCAGATGATAATCCTAACTGTTGTAAAAGTGCTTGAACATTGAGCGCCACTTCCTGTTCAAGTGGGTCTCCGAGCACTTTCAGATGCATGTATTGTTCATTATTGACCACTTGAAAGTAATATTTCTCACCTACTGCTAAAGCTGTATCAAGTTGGGCGATTCTTTGTTCCTGACCAATTTGAATTAATGCTTGATTATTAGGAAATAACTTAACAATTGTTCCTTGAATAACCTGATTTGGTTGTAGTGAGCGAAAACTCGGTTGTACTCGTTCTGTACGTGATAAATGATTTCGTAATATGTTATTAATATTCATGTAATGATCACCCTTTGTTCCCTTCAGTCTATATGTAACGTTTGACCGGGGCAAATGAACGGCGATGAATTGGTGAGATACCATGTCGATTTAATTGTTTTAAATGTTCCCTTGTGCCATATCCTTTATGTTTATGGAAATTGTATTCGGGATACTTTTCGTGTATGTTAGTCATGTAGCGGTCACGACTCACTTTTGCTAAAATACTCGCCGCAGCAATTGTTACACTCTTTTCGTCACCTTTAATAATAGTATCGGTTTCTATCATCGATTGTTGAAGGTGAACGGCATCAATTAAAGCGATATTTGGTTGTGGTTGAAGGTTTACTAAAGCTTCTGTCATCGCCCGTTTTGTCGCTTCTAAAATATTATATTGATCAATGATGTCTTCATGAACATAGGAAATATGGTAAGCGATTGCTTTTTCTTTAATTTTGTCATAAAACATATTACGTTCTTCAGTTGCTAATGCCTTTGAATCATTTATGCCTAACAATGTAAAATCTTCTGGTAAAATAACGGCTGCAGCAACGACTGGTCCTGCTAATGGTCCACGCCCCGCTTCATCAACACCTGCAACATATTTAAAACCTTTATTCCATAACTTTTTCTCATAAGTTAACATATTAGAAAACTGTTCTTTTAATAAAGCCAATTTTGCCTTTTGTCGTTCATATGAACGAATTAACTGTTGTACGCCTTTGCGTTGGTCCTTCATTAATTGTTTAATATGTTCATCAGTCACTATATTTGCTTGAAACATCTGTTTGAGTTCAGCAATCGTTTTATCATTCATTCCTATCACTCTTCTTCTAAAGGATCGCACGTTTCTAACGTTATTTTACCAAGTTTCCCTGTCCGTAAGTCTCGTAATACGAATTCAGCGACTTTATCAAAATTAACATGACCACCACTTTCAAGGGCCCCGCGCTTTTTACCGATATGTTCAAAAACATCCCACATGTCTGTGAAGGATTCATCTAAGTTGTAACGATCTTTTAAAAGATTCGGATAATACTTTTGTAAATATTGTAAAACGTAGGCGGCTATATCTTGCAAAGATAGTAGTTTATCTTTAATCGTCCCAATCGCTGCTAAACGTAGGCCAACTTGTTGGTCATCAAATTTTGGCCATAAAATACCTGGTGTATCGAGCAATTCAAATGTATTTTTAACTTTTATCCACTGCTGGTGGCGAGTAATACCCGGTCGGTCGCCAATTTTAGTAATTTTGCGATTAGCTAAACGATTAATTAATGTTGACTTACCAACGTTTGGTATCCCTAAAATAAGCGCACGTATCGGCCGGGTTTGGATACCACGTTGACGATGACGTTCAATCGTCGCGCGTCCACTATGCTCAACGTGACGAATGAGTGCTTGCACATCATTAACATCATTAACATCAACGGCAAGACAATCGATATTTTCCTCAGAAAAATAATGTAACCATTTTGTCGTCTCTGTTAAGTCTGCTAAATCTTTTTTCATTAAAATTAATATTTTCGGTTTGTTTTTAATAATTTTTTGTAACATTGGATTTTGTGATGATTTTGGTGCCCGAGCATCGACTAATTCTAAAACGAGATCAACATGTTTTAAATTTTGTTCAATTTCTCGCCGGGCTTTCGCCATATGTCCTGGAAACCATTGAATGGTCATTATTATTACACCCTATTCATTAACAATTTTTAACCTATCCAAAGGCCAATATATAATGCTTGCTTTTCCGACAATTTGATCGATCGAAATGAGACCTAAACGTCTACTATCTGTTGAATTATTTCGATTATCACCGAGTACAAGAACATATCCTTCTGGTATTTTGTCATATTGTCCTGGAAGGTTTTCTAATTTAAAATTACTTTGAATTAATTCATGTTCATCATACGATATGTACGGTTCATCAACAGGTTGACCATTAATATATAAAACGTCATTTTTTATCGCTACATGTTCCCCTGGTAAGCCAATCACTCGCTTGATAAAATCTTTTTGTTTAGAAGCATGAAAAACGACAATATCAAATCTTTCCGGTTCCTGTAAGCGATATACAAATTTATTGACAATCATTCGATCACGATCATATAACGTCGGCTGCATGGAAGGTCCATCGACGATGATCGGAGAAAATAAAAACGTTCGAATAATAAAGGCAATTGCTAAAGCGATCAAAAGTGCCTTTGTCCATTCATACCATTCACTTCTAGATCTAGTCATATTTAACCCCCTTGATCGCTAATAAATTTCCATCACAAATATGCTTCTCATTTATTTTAAACGAGCTTATGATGAATAAACAACTATTTTAATCAAATAAAATAAATATGTATGACATTATCTAAAAAATGATAAAAAAAGAGCTTGCAATGACAGTTGCGAAGCTCTTTATCGTGCTCATATTCATGTATAAATTATCGACGTTCTTTAATACGTGCTGCTCGGCCACGCAGTTTGCGTAAGTGATAAAGTTTTGCACGTCGAACGGCTCCACGACGTGTGACTTCAATTTTGTCAATTCGTGGTGAGTGTAATGGAAATGTTCGTTCAACACCTACACCATAAGAAATTTTTCTCACGGTAAACGTTTCATTAATCCCACCGTTTTGTCGCTTAATGACAACACCTTCAAAAACTTGAATTCGCTCCCGGGATCCTTCAACGACAATCGCATGAACTCTTACGTTGTCACCAGGACGAAATTCAGGATGGTCTGTTCGTAGTTGTTCTTTCGTTACTGATTCGAGAATTTTTTGCATCGTGTTTCCACTCCTTCCAAACTAATGTTCTTATTTATGAAAAACAGCGGAACATCGTTTTTAATGCTTATAACCTATATAAGCACAATAGTTAATATAACATAACATGAACTGTACTTCAACTACATTATTCGAATTATTATTTATCGGTAAGTTCTTCTTTAATTTCCGCTAAAATTTGTTGTTCTTCTTTAGATAACTTCGTTTGTTTTAACAAATCTTTACGGCGTTTATACGTTCGTTCTAACGCTTTCTTTTTACGCCACTTCATAATATTTTCATGATGCCCTGAAAGAAGTATTTCTGGTACTTTATAACCACGGAAATTTGCCGGCCTTGTATAGTGAGGATGTTCTAATAATCCGGTAGAAAATGAATCATCTACTGCTGATTGACGGTTGCCTAGTACACCAGGTAATAATCTGACAACACTATCCATAATAACGAGGGCCCCTAATTCACCGCTCGTTAAAACGTAATCACCAATTGATATTTCATCGGTTACTAAATGTTTACGTATTCTTTCATCGTATCCTTCATAATGTCCACATATAAGGACGAGATGATCTTCTTCAGCAAGTTCTTCAGCTTTTTGTTGATTGTACGTCTCACCTTGTGGACAAAGTAGAACAATACGTGGTTTTTTTACTGCCTGTTCAGTGATCGTCTCGACGGCATCAAAGATCGGTTGTGGTGATAAAACCATTCCCGCTCCACCACCGTATGGATAATCGTCGACTTTTTGATGTTTATTGTCAGCATATTCCCGGTAGTTTATTAAGTTGTAAGAAAACTTTTCCCGTTCGTTAGCCCGTTTTAAAATAGAACTATTTAAAACGCCTGTAAACATTTCCGGAAATAATGTTAAAACATCGATATGCATTAATCTAACAACCCTTCCATAAGTTCAATCGTAATTAACTTTTTTGTAATATCAACATGTTTAACGACATCTTTTATGTAAGGTATTAAAACTTCCTTACCCTTTGTTCGTTTAACGACCCAAACATCATTCGCTCCCGGCGCTAAAATATGATCAACAACACCAATTAATTCACCTTCAGTTGTTACGACTTCACAGCCGATTATCTCATAATAATAATATTGTCCTTCAGGAAGTGGTGTCAATTGGCTTTGTTTAATATGTAATGTTATTTGCATAAGTTGTTGGACATCTTCTATTCGCTCATATCCCTCAAAACGTAATAAATCAAATTGTTTATGTGTTCGATGACTTTTAATCGTTAATGGTATAGTGTTATTATTTTTTTTTATATACAATGTATTACCGACATTAAACCGCTCAGGGAAATCTGTTATCCGAATAACACGGACTTCACCTTTTACACCATGTGTATTAACAATTTTACCCACTTCATAAAGCGTTTCTGACATTTCATTCACCTACACATTTTCTATTTTAATGACAATACCGTCTTTTATAATGATTGCCTGCTGTTGCATTTGTTCATACCAATTCATCCCAAGTTCTACTTCAACGAGAGCGTCAACTTCCGTTTCAACAATTTCTGCCCCGTAATTAAGACGTTCCAGTTGACTAAGTTTAAAGTCAATTAGTGCCATTTTTTCTTCTCGTTTCTTAATTTCCATGGCAAACTTTTTTTCAATTGACTCTTTCGATAAATGTGTACGCTGCATTAATTTACGTTTTTCAAAGTTTAATTGTTGACACTCTTGTTCAAGTTGCACCTTTTCTTTTTGAAAATTTGCTGTTAAACGTTGCTTACTAGTCGGTGTTAATATTTGTTTAACGATAACTTTTTTTATAATTTTCATAAATTACTTCATCCTTTAAACAGATAGAGGGAAGGTATATTTCCCTCCCCCCTTCGTTTACATAATATCTAAGTAAACACGTTTTTGTGTATCTGTTTTAGCTGCATAGACGACTGTCCGTAACGCTTTAGCAATTCGTCCGTTTTTACCGATCACTTTTCCTACATCATCTTCATGAACGGTTAAATGATAAACGATTTTACGATCATCTTCTTTTTCAGTAATGTCAATCGCTTCAGGATGATCGACTAAACGACTGACAATCGATTGAATAAGGTCTTTCATGATTTATCACACTTCTTTACTTATCATTTTTAAGATCGTGGAATTTTTTCATGATGCCTTGTTTAGAAAATAAGTTTTTAACGGTATCACTTGGTTGTGCACCTTTAGTTAACCAATCTAACGCTTTTTCTTCATCTATTTTAACTTCAACAGGTTCAGAAACCGGGTTATACGTACCAATCTGTTCAATATAGCGACCATCACGAGGTGAACGTGAATCAGCTACAACAATTCGGTAGAAAGGGTTACGCTTAGATCCCATACGTCTAAAACGAATTTTAACTGCCATTTTACTAACACCTCCAACTAAAGTATTTCATTAGAAAACTTGGCCAATAGGATATAACAGTTTGAGCCAAGTAAAG
>DATGSQ010000014.1:0-6715 GCA_035302425.1 Bacillota bacterium
TTCCCATTAATTGAAGTTGGAGAGTTCGTTTTAAACCAAAACCCTAATAACTACTTTGCTGATGTTGAGCAAGCAGCCTTTAACCCAGCAAACGTTGTACCGGGTATTAGTTTTTCGCCGGATAAAATGTTACAAGGCCGTTTATTCTCATACGGTGATGCACAACGATATCGTTTAGGGGTTAACCATTTCCAAATTCCAGTTAACATGCCGCGTTGCCCGTTCCACAGTTATCATCGGGATGGAGCAATGCGTGTTGACGGTAACCAAGGGTCAACACTAGACTATAACCCGAACACTTACGGTGAGTGGGATGAATATCCAGAGCATAGTGAACCAGATTTAGCCCTTCATGGAGATGCTGGACGCTGGGACTTTAGAGAAGATGATGACAATTACTTCGAACAACCTGGTAAGTTATTCAACTTATTGACCGACGATGAGAAGGAAAGATTGTTCGCAAATACAGCCCGGGCGATGGATGGCGTTGATAAACATGTTAAACTCCGTCACATTAAACATTGCTATTTAGCAGATCCTGCATATGGTGAAGGAGTCGCTAATGCTTTAGATATTTCCCTTGATGAAGTCGATTTAGAAGAACCTGTTAACTATAATTAATCATAAAAAAACACTTGTGGGCGATAATGCTCACAAGTGTTTTTTACTTATTGTTGAATCATTGTTAAGGCAATTCGTCCACGTTCAACGTCAACATCTTCAATCCAAGTTGTTACAATATCTCCAACAGAGACAACATCTAATGGATGCTTTACAAATTTATTAGCTAATTTAGAAATATGAACTAACCCATCTTGACCGACACCGATATCTACAAAAACACCAAAATCAACGACATTACGAACCGTTCCTTGCATTTCCATACCTTGTTGCAAATCTTCAAGTTGAATAATATTTTTTTGTAAAATTGGTTGTGGCAAATCATCACGTGGATCACGTTCAGGCTGTGTTAATGAATTAATAATATCAATTAATGTTGGCTTTCCAATGTTAAGTTCTTTAGCGACTTCATCAATCGCCAAGTCTTTAACTTTATCTTTTAATGTTTCCGTACCAATATGCGATAAGTCGCTATCAATCATTTGTAAAAGTCGTTCAGTATGTTCGTAACTTTCCGGATGAATTGATGTACGATCAAGTGGATGATCACCATCGATAATTCGTAAAAATCCAATCGCTTGTTCATATGTTTTCGGGCCTAAACGTGGCACCTCACTAAGTTGTTTGCGATTTGTAAACCGCCCAAGTTCATTACGTTTCTCAACGATATTACGAGCGACAGTTTTACTTAATCCAGAAACATGTTCTAACAATGCTGGTGATGCCGTGTTAGCATTAACACCGACTTGGTTAACCGTCGTTTCAACGACAAAGGATAAAGAATCGTTTAATTCACGCTGGCTAACGTCATGTTGATATTGACCAACGCCAATCGATTTCGGATCAATTTTTACAAGTTCTGCTAATGGATCTTGTACCCGCCGAGCAATAGAAACGGCACTTCTTTCTTCTACTTCTAAATTAGGAAATTCTTCTCGTGCTAAAGCTGAAGCAGAATAAACACTTGCCCCTGCCTCATTGACAATAATATAAGGAATATCTATATTGTTTTTTCGGATAACTTCAGCGACGAACTGCTCTGTTTCCCGGGATGCTGTTCCATTGCCGATTGCAATTAGTTGGATAGGAAAATCATGCAATAATGTCAACATAATTTTCTCTGAGCCTGCAACATCGTTACGAGGTGCTGTAGGAAACATAACATTAATCGCTAAAACTTTCCCCGTTTCATCAACAACAGCTAATTTACAACCTGTACGAAACGCAGGGTCAATTCCTAGTACGACACGTCCCTTTAAAGGTGGCTGTAAAAGTAAATTTTTTAAGTTTTCCGAGAAAACATTGATCGCTTGTTCCTCAGCACTCTCAGTTAATTGATTTCTTATTTCTCGTTCGATAGATGGTTGGATAAGCCGTTTATAACTATCATCGATCGCTAATTCAAGTATCGCTTGGCAATTTTCGTTAGCATTACTTTTAATAATTTGTTTGCGTAAATATTTTTCAATAAGTTCAATTGGCGGATGAATATTAACACGCAAAGCATCTTCTTTTTCGCCACGATTAATCGCTAAAATACGGTGTGAAACGATTGAGCGAATAGCTTCAGTATATTCATAATACATTTCATATACTTTTTTCGGGTCATTTTTTGCTTCCTTTAATTCTGTCATTAATTGACCCCGTTTAAATGTTTCTTCACGAATATGTTCACGAAACTTTGGATCATCGGAAATCCTCTCGGCAATAATATCGTTAACACCTGCCAAAACATCCTCTTCCGTCAGCAACTCATATTCTTCACTCAAATAATTCATTGCTTCTTCAGTTATATTTGTTTGTTGCTCTTCCCAAATGAGGTCCGCTAGTGGTTCAAGACCTTTTTCTTTAGCAATCGTTGCCCGTGTACGACGCTTTTGTCGATATGGGCGATATAAATCTTCTACACGCTGTAATTGCGTCGCTTGCATAATTTCTTTTTCTAATTCATCTGTTAATTTTTCTTGTTCAGCAATTAAACGAATAACTTCTTGTTTTCGTTCTTGTAAATTAACCGTATATTCCCATTCATCTTGAATTCGCTTAATTTGCACTTCATCAAGACCACCCGTCATTTCTTTACGGTAACGGGCAATAAATGGGACTGTATTACCTTCATCGATAAGACCAATTACTTTTTCAACAATCGTTGACTTTACTTGCACTTTATCAGCAACGACATTAAATAAATTTTTTTGCTCTAAAAGCTCAGCCAAAATAATACCTCCCTTAAGACACGTTTATATTTTAACAAATTGAAACATATATTCCTATATAAAATAAATGAATTCATTTTAAAAAAGTTAAAACTAAGCGCTACTTTCTACGCTTAGTTGAAAATTAACTGTGTTTAATTTAAAAAATCAATATGATCAGGAAGGGCTTCGCGAAGTTTGCGTAAAGAGCGGCGTTGTAATCGGGAGACGTGCATTTGCGAAATTCCGAGTAATTCGCCCGTTTCCTTTTGATTTTTATTTTCGAAAAATGTATATTGGATAATTTTTTGTTCTCTTTCTGGAAGAATCGGCAAAAGCTTTTCGATTAATACTTTAAAATCAATCGAATCATATCCGGCTTCACTTTCACCGACAAGATCAAGGAGTGAAATATCGCGACCTTCAGAGTCTGAATTTAATGTATGGTCAACAGAGAGTGCGCGATAACTTTTGCGCATTTCCATCGTCTCTAAAACTTCCTCCTCTGAAGTACCTAAATGTTTGGCGATTTCGTAAATTGTTGGGGATGATTGGTTAATGACTGTTAACTCGTCAACCGCACGTTTTATTTGGGGACCTAATTCTTTAATCCGCCGTGGAACGTGAACACTCCACGTTTTATCACGAATATATCGTTTAATTTCACCTATTATTGTCGGGATTGCATACGATTCAAACTTTCTTTTAAAACTAGCATCAAACCGTCGAGCAGCTTCTAATAAACCGATCATACCAACTTGGACGAGATCCTCTTGAATTTGCTCGTTGTAAGAATATTTGCGGGCGAGGGCTTGGACTAAATTCGTATATTTTAAAACGATTTTTTCTTTGGCAGCTTTATTTTTCGGATCTTCTTGAATTTGTTGAATCCAAACGTAAACGTCATTTTTTGCTGTTTGCCTATTTTGATATTTTGTCATAGGCAGCCACTCCAGTTTTATTTAAGTATTTTGTCATGAGGACAATTACACCGTATGTATTATTTATCTCTACTTTGTCCATTAACGTCTGAATGAGAAATAGCCCAAAGCCCCCTTCTCTTAAATTGTATATTGGTTCGCTCGGATGATATGGCCCAATGTTGTCTTTAATCTCAGCTAAATTAAAGCTTCCACCGTGATCAGCGATCATCACCTCTAACCGGTCTTCATAAATACCAAAACCCGCTGTTACTTCTCCCTCATCCTCATCTCGATAAGCATGTGTAACAGCATTCGTCACAGCTTCCGAAATAGCTACTTTTAAATCTTCAATATCATCATAAGAAAACCCCATACGATTTGCTAAACCAGAAACCGTTAATCGTATCGTACTAACATATTCTGCCTTTGCCGGAAAACGCATTTCAATAAAATCAAACTCCATTTTATTTACACCCCGCTGAACTTTCTATTTGGATCACTTCATCTAGTCCAGTAATTTTAAAAAGTCTAGCCACCCGCTTTTGTAGTTGAGTTAGCTTTAGTTTACTTTTATGTTTTTGGGTTGATTTTAATGCTTTAATAAATAAACCTAAGCCCGTACTATCCATATAGTTTACCTTTTTTAAATTGACAATTACTATATGACCCTTTTTTTCTGTAAGTGGCAACAAGTCTTTTTTTATTTGATCAACGGTGTAAATATCTATTTCGCCAGTTAAAAAAATTGTTGATTGTTCTATACCTTCTTCGACAGAGACCGTTAAGTTCAAAGAAACCACCCTTTACCATTACTTTTTTATTTATAAAATGACTGTTACCCTTTTCTTTCTTCCTTTAAACATGTTTTAAAATCATTAATGTAAAATCATCCCTTAATTTAAAATCTTGGAGCCGCTCAAAATGACGATATACTTCATTTACAATTTGCTGGGCAGGTAAATGAATAACTTGTTCAATAACTTCGGTAAGATATTCTCGTTCAATAAATTCGTCGTTATACTTACTCTCAGTTACCCCATCCGTTAATAAAACAATCATATCCCCCTTGTTGAAACGAATATTAAATTGTTCATACGTTGTATTTGGTAAAACGCCTAAAATAAGTCCCTTCGTCCGCATATCTTTAAAGGTTTTTGTCCGAGCGTCATAATAAAAACCCGGCTCATGACCAGCGGTAGCGTATGTAAATATTTTTGTTTCTGGTTGGTATGTCGCACATAACATCGTAATAAACATACTTGCATCAACATTACGTTCAACAACACGATTAAGACTTTTTAAAATTTTTTTGGGGTACATCATATGTTCAGGAAAGCTATCAAGTGAATACTTAATCATTGACATACATAAAGCGGCGGGGACACCTTTACCGACGACATCAGCGACGACTAATCCGATCGAATCATCTTTGCCATCAAAAAAGTGATAATAGTCTCCATTCATTTGTTCGGCAGGTACACTTTTTACACCAATATCTATAAATTTATCACACGGAATCGTCGTAGATAGGAGAGACTCTTGCATAGTTGCAGCAATAGCAATTTCTGATTTCAAAGCATTTTGACTAGCGCGTAATGCTTCAATTTCCTTGTACGCAACACCATAGTAACTAATTGCTTCTAGAAGAAAATACATCGATATTTTATAGGGCACATCGATATTTGGAAATAGCTCAAATAAAGCTCGACTGTGCAAACTAACAATTTCCTCAGGAAAGAACTTATGTTTAATAAGTGATTTACTTATTTGTTCTACTTCATATAGTGAAGCTTCATCTTGATTGTTTATATAATTATTAAGTAGTTGCATATATGTTGATAAATATTTATTAATATTGTCAGTCATCAATAGGCCCCTTTCTAATAGACCTTACCTATTCATTCGTGAGCCATTTGCAAACATGGATTACTGTCCCTTTTTCTTTGCTTGAACGCATATCAAATTCATCAACCATTCGCTTAACGCCGGGAAGACCTGCACCTAAACTATTTGTTGTTGAAAAACCATCTTGTAACACAAGTTGTATATCATCAATTCCGGGTCCATGATCAATCGCTTTAATTTGTAAGCCCTTTTGCCTATTTGCTCGAGTTGCCTTATATAAAATTATTTCTCCCCCTGATGTATATAAATAAATGTTACGCGCTAATTCTGAAATAACAGTAGTAATACGTGCTTGGTCAACGATACTAAATCCAATTTTATTGGCAAGTCGTCTTCCCTGTTGCCGGGCAATAATAATATCCCATTCATTGTTAATTAAAATTGTGGATTGACGAGTAACGTTCATTAAACATCACTCCACTTAGTTGCGCCATAATATAATTCGCACAATTGCACAAAAATAGTGTTCAATTTATATGTGTACAGCTCTCTGTTTTTTAACTGCTCATCGATCGTAAGACGCATTTTCTTATTCCCCTTTATTTTACATCGATGTTTATCGTATGTTTTATTTTAATGAATTTTCGCAATTGTTAACCGTTTACCATATAATACGACAAATTATTCACTTAATACAAGGGCCTTTGTAATTATTTTATCTAATAGTTTTCAACTAATTTAGCCGCTACTTATCGTTCAACGTATAGTCAGGCTAGAAAACATGGTTTTAAAAAGTATTTTAAGTTTTAAAAAAGCCTACATTGTTGATAAGTACAATGTAGGCTTTTAAAAGGTATTATGTAATTATGTATACATATCTCTTAGTCCAAGACTAATTTCCAATGCATAGTCGATCTTTTTCATAAGATCACTATCTAGTTTTGTAATTTTGTCTGTTAAACGTTGCTTGTCTAATGTACGAATTTGTTCAAGCAAAATAACTGAATCGCGATCAAACCCATACCGCTCGGCACTTATTTCTACATGTGTAGGCAATTTCCCTTTCTGTATTTGTGCGGTAATTGCGGCAACGATAACGGTTGGGCTGTAACGATTCCCGATATCATTTTG
>DATGSQ010000015.1:0-9649 GCA_035302425.1 Bacillota bacterium
TTTTTTGAAAAAACGAGGGAGGCAATTAGTTTATGAAACATAGAGTAATGATTTTTATTTCAATGTTCATTGCTCTCATTTTATTAGCTGCTTGTAATTCTCAAGAGGAAAATACACTTGAAGAATTGCAAGAAAAAGGTAAAGTTGTTGTCGGTTTTGCTGATGAAAAACCGTATGGATATGAAAATGAAGCAGGCGAATTAACCGGAGCTTCTGTTGATACAGCAAAAGCTGTTTTTGCAGAACTGGGGATCGATGAAGTGGAAGGACATCTCGCTGATTATTCCGAACTTGTTCCAGGACTAGGAGCGAGAAAATTCGATGCGATCACTTCAGGTATGGCGATTACTCCAAAACGTTGTGAAAGCGCCATCTTTGCTGAACCGGATATGAAATATGGTGAAGGTTTAATCGTCCAAAAAGGAAATCCGCTCAATTTACACAGTTATAAAGATATTGCTGACAACCCAGATGCGACTGTCTCGATTATGTCAGGCGCAACAGAAAATGATTTTGTCGTTTCCGAAGGTGTTGATGAAAATCAAATTCAAAGTGCCCCAGATATTCCCGCAACGATCGCTGCGGTCGAATCTGGACGGGCAGATGCAACGACAGGAACCGAAATGACATTGATTATGGCCTTAGAATCTGCTGACTCCGATAATTTAGAGTTCGTTGAAGACTTCGAACAACCGGATATTGAAGGTGTTCCAAGTTATGGAGCCGTTGCTTTTCATCCAGATGACACAGAGTTACTAGAAGCGTTTAATGAAAAGTTACAAGAATTAAAAGATGATGGAACGATTCAAGAAATTTTAGAGAAAAACGGCTTTGATGCAGAGCGAAACTTCCCTGAAGAAGAAATTACTACCGAAATGGTTTGTAAAGGGGAAGAAAAAGAGTACGTACAATAATTTTAAAACGCAAAAAACTATTAAACAACTAAATAGGATCCTTCATTAACGGAGGATCCTACTAGATAACGAGTGTTAAGGAGTGGTTACGATTAGTGCGATCAATGAGATTATTCCATCATTGATGCGCGGAGTGAATATAACGATAGCCGTTTTAGTCGCTTCTGCATTTTTCGGTTATTTATTCGCCTTTATCGCTGGGTTTTGTCGCCTTGCAAAAAGCGCCATCATCCGGTCATTAACGACGGTTTATGTAGAAATTTTTCGGGGAACATCATTAATTGTACAACTTTTTTGGCTATATTATGCCTTACCAATTTTATTTAACATTCATTTAGGAAATGACTTTTGGGTAGGTGCTTTAACGATTGGATTAAATTATGGGGCTTACATGTCAGAAATTGTTCGTAGTTCAATTTTATCTGTCGCCCAGGGGCAACGGGAAGCAGCAACTGCTTTAAATATGAGTCGCTTACAACAGATGCGCTTTGTTATTTTCCCCCAAGCTTTTCGCATGATGCTGCCTGAGTTTGGTAATTATCTCATCCAAATGTTAAAAGCAACATCCCTTGTATCATTAATCGCCTTAAAGGATGTTTTATATTATGGGGAAATTATGCGATCATCAAACATTGCAATGGGACCGGTTATTTACCTACTCATTCTTCTGTTTTATTTTATTCTCGCTTTACCAATTATTTATTTCATCCGTAAAGCAGAAGCCTATGCGAAGAAAGGGGTGGCGAGCTCATGACAAATTGGAGTTGGGACGTCTTTTTTGATGCACTTCCAATGGTTCTAAAAGGGTTACACATTACTGTTGGATTAACGTTCGCTTGCTTTACATTCGCCCTATTATTCGGGTTTATATGGACGTTTTTACGACGCATTCCGAATAAATTTATTCAATGGATCGTTACGTGGACGATGGAATTTATTCGATCAACACCGCCCCTTGTCCAATTGTTTTTCATTTACTATGCTTTACCAGTCGTCCCTATTGTCGGCATCACCTTAAGTCCTTTTGCTTCTGGTGTCCTAGGTCTCGGGCTTCATTTCAGTACGTATATTAGTGAAGTATACCGGGCAGGCATTGAATCTGTCGATGAAGGGCAATGGGAGGCAGCGACAGCATTAAATTATTCAACGGTTGACAAATGGCGCACGATTATTTTACCGCAAGCAATCCCCCCAACAATCCCGATGCTCGGTAATTATTTAATTATTATGTTTAAAGAAGTGCCACTAACAGCCACAATTGGTGTTCTAGGCATATTGCAATTAGCTCGTAACTATGGAGCAGATACGTGGAATTATGTTGAACCGTTAACGATCGTCGGTATTTTATTTTTAATATTAAGTTACACCTCGGCACTCTTCGTCAATTTGCTTGAGAAAAGAACGAATCGTAATTTTAACAAAGAAACAGCCGTTAATGATATGAATTAAAAGGAGGGAGTTTATGGTACAACCGATCGTCGAATACAAAGATGTTCACATTTCCTTTGGTGATGTTAATGTTTTAAAAGGAATTGATTTAAATATCGAACCATCCGAGCGAGTCGCTGTCATTGGTCCGAGTGGTTCGGGAAAAACGACACTTATTCGTATGTTAATGACGTTAGAAAAACCAACAGCGGGAAAAATTATTGTTGATGGAAAACCTTTATGGCATATGAAAAAGGATGATGAGCTTATTCCTGCTAATGAAAAACATTTACGTCAAGTACGCGGTGACATCGGTATGGTCTTTCAACATTTTAATTTATTTCCACATATGACGATTTTAGAAAACTGTATGACCGCACCAATTCATGTGAGAAAAATGTCTAAAAGAGAAGCAAAAAAGCGTTCAATTGATATGTTAGAAAAAGTAGGTCTTGCGGACAAACTTGACAACTATCCAAGCCAACTTTCTGGTGGCCAACAACAACGTGTCGCTATGGCTCGAGCACTAGTGATGGATCCGAAAATTATGTTGTTTGACGAAGTAACCTCAGCCCTCGATCCAGAGTTAGTCGGCGAGGTACTAGAAGTTATTCGTGACATCGCTGAACAAGGTGATATGGCGATGGTTCTCGTCACCCATGAAATGGACTTTGCTCTTGAAATTGCTGATCGAATCGTCTTTTTAGATGAAGGGGTTATTGCTGAAGAAGGGCCACCGAGTGATATTTTACAACATAATAACAATGAACGACTTCAAGAATTTTTACACCGTTTTCGAAATAATGGAAATGGGTTGAACTAACAAAAAGAGATTGGCTAGTAAGTCGCCAATCTCCTTTATTTATTCAATAACTACCTTTTCCGCAGAATTTTCTCCAATGATCTTTACTTCCCGTTCTAAAGCGACACCAAACTTCTCCTTAACGGTTTTTTGGACGTGGTGAATGAGATCAATGTAATCTTTCGCCGTCGCATTATCCCGATTAATAATAAATCCGGCATGTTTTAATGATACTTCTGCACCACCAACTCGTGTACCTTGCAAGCCACTATCTTGAATAAGTTTTCCCGCATAATAGCCTGGTGGACGTTTAAAGACACTGCCACATGAAGGATATTCTAACGGCTGTTTTGATTCACGTTTAAACGTCAAATCATCCATCACCGCTTTTATCGATTCATAGTCACCCTGTTGCAAATGAAAAGTTGCTGCGAGTACAATATATTCATTGTCAGCAATATTACTCGTTCGATAAGCGAGATCTAATTGATCGGCTAATAAATTTTGTAAATTTCCTTGTCGGTCAACGACGATTGTTGAATGGAGTACATCTTTAATTTCTCCTCCATAGGCTCCAGCGTTCATGTAAAGCGCACCACCGACAGAACCGGGAATACCACAAGCGAATTCTAATCCTGTCAAATGATGACGTAATGCTGCACGGGAAACGTCAATAATTCTCGCACCACTTTCCGCAACGATTGTTGTACCGTCTGTTTGAATGTGTGCTAAGTTTGTTAAACTCATAACGACCCCACGAATACCGCCATCTTTAATAATTAAATTTGATCCATTTCCTAGTAATGTAAAGGGAATGTTTTCTTTGCGAACGAAACGAACAATTTGCTGCACTTGTTCATAATTATTCGGAGTGACAAAAAAATCTGCCGTTCCTCCTAAGCGAGTATATGTGTGTGTATGTAGCTCCTTATTAATAGATACATTTTCTTTACTAAGAATTGCTACAAGTTCGTCATATATATATTTATAATGGCTCTTAACCATAAAAGATCATTCCTATCTGCTTAAAGCTTATAAACAAAACCATCTTTACTATATTAACATGAATACAATTTTGTTCAATCAATATTATATCATTGATAAAGCTTGTCTGTCTTTATATTTCCTATAACGTTATGACAAAACCTTTGCGCACAGTGTCAGTATGTTTAAGATAACTACCTATAAACAACAACATTAGAACATAAGGTGGTTATTTTTCTACTGGCATTCGTAAGCGGCCGTCTTCATCCCATTGATAACCCGCATCTCGTAAAATTTCCCGCGATTTTTCTGGATCATAAATCGGTTGATGAGCAGCTTCATTGTGCCAAAATTCATTAGCTGGTTGAATAACTAAACCTGGTCCACCGACGGTACCGCGCCCTTCTAAATAAACATCTAATATTAATTCATAATCAATCGCATAGGCTAATGCTTGGCGAAACGCTTTATCATTAAGGGGGACTTCACGTAAATTTAAACCGAGATATTCAAATCCGATATCTTCTACTTCTATAATACTTAAAAAATCGAACGATTGTGCTTGTTCAATATGAGCCGGAATAAAACGATCTGCATTTGTATCAATCTCCTCTTGTTCAAGGGCGACTAATACAGCCTCCGGTTGTCCATAAACCCGATAAATATATCCATCAATTTGAATATCTTCATAAAACTGTTCATTTTTACTTACTTTCAATTCTTCCCCACGGTGCCAATGATCAAATTTAAAAGGCCCACTACCGATTGGCTCTAAATTTGGTTCATCCTGTGGATTGTCAGCATACTTTTCCCAAATATGTTTTGGTATAATCGGAATTTGTGTTAGTGTTGCTGTTATAAACGGTGCATACGGTTCAACTAAATGAAACCGAACCGTTTCCTCATTTAAAATTTCAACAGATTCAATCGGTTCTAAAAATGCTTGCAAGTAACCATCATGCCATGTTTGCATAAGGTCAAAAGAAAACTTAACATCATCAACGGTTACAGATTCTCCGTCGTGAAATTGCATACCTTCTCTAAGGGTTATATCAACGGTTACATCATCAACGACTTCCCAACTTGAAGCCGCTGCAGGTACTGGTTCAATTTGTGTATTAAGCCGAACAAGCTTATCGTAAATTTGCCGTAAATGCCACCAGTCGTAAACACTATTTGCTCCAACGGGATTAAGTGTATCTAAATCGTTAATACTCCCTATGCGTAACCATTTATCATCCGTTAATGGTTCTGCTTGGCGCGGCATCCATTCGTTAAAAACACCTTCACCAGCCATCGTTACTAATTCATTAAACCGTTCATTGTTATATGCATGAGCAAGCGTACTTGAATAAAGACTTATGACTGGAATCTCTTCCGCTAAAATTTCTTGTGCTTTAAAAACGAGTTCACGTCGTTTATCTAAATCCATCTCTTGACGTTGTTCACTAGCATACTTGTCAAATTCATCGTGCATAAGTCCTGTCGTATTACTATTACCAGGCTCAGCGAGGGATGAATGAAATATGGCATAAATAAACATATCCGGATCAAGCCGCTCCGCCCGTCCTGAATATCCAATCGTAAAAGCATCATAATCTCGAGAATCTGGCATCCATAAACGGTCAATACGTGCATGAACATCCATCGGCTCTATATAAACATCAATCCCTAATTCATCCCATGCATTAGTAAGCATTTGCATCACTTCATATGTTGTATGATTTTCCTCTGATGTAGCACTTAAAATCGTAATGCTCGGTACTTGTTCCCCTAACTGTTCAACTAAATCGTCTTTTTTCGAGTCACTTTGAGAACAACCAACTAGTACACTACTAATCATTAATATGCCTATAACTACTCGTTGTAAAATTTTCATTTAGTTTTCCCCTTTTAAGTATTCTTGCAGGCACTTCAAATGTACAAAATATTTTATTTTCCTCACAAAAAAACCATCTCAGCAAATGCCGCATGAAATGGTCTCATGTTTATTGTTTTATCCATTAAATCAATATACCACTTCCCTACGCTAGCATTACCTAGATCAGGTCTAGGGTTAAGGCTATTGCCTCTCTCAGCTTTCAAGCACCCCTAGTGGACTAAATGTTGTATAAAGTTGTTATCGTTAATATAACAAACTATCTTTTCCAAAGCAAATTACGTGCAATAGTTTTCGTACTAATTTTAAACGGTATATTACTTTATATTTATTATTTTTATAACTAGAAAAAATTTTATTTACTACTGCTTTTTCTATTAAAATAAAAAATCTACTCAAGCATAATTCATACAAAGCTATCATTGCTCGCTTAGTGCCGATCATTGCTCGCTTAGTGCCGACCATTGCTCGCTTAGAGCTGGCCACTGCTCGCTTTTAACCGACTGTGGTGCACTCAGTCTAATTTGTCACTCGCTTACTTATAATAACGATGCGATCGGATGAAATATTGGTTTCATTTGATTAAATGTTGCAACATACTTAAAACCTAGCGATTGAAGGAGGGATAAAGATTTCGGAAAATATTCCGCTAACGTTTCCGGAACGTGGGAATCAGATCCGAGCGTAATAATCTCTCCGCCACAATCCTTATACAATTGTAAAATATCTATACTTGGCATCGCCTGATCTAATCCATCACGATAACCAGAAGTATTAATTTCAATTCCTTTTCCTTGGGGAATAATTATTTTAAACATTTGCTCAATAATTTCGTGGAAATTGTTTCCGCTTAAATTTTCTTTGTAACGTTTCACTAAATCAAGATGTCCTAGTACACTATATTGTTCAAAGTTTTTAATACATTGCAACAACTCTTCGTAATAAAGTTCATAAGCTTCATCGACAGTCCGCCCGACAAATAAATCTCCCGAATGAAGTCCTTGTTTATTCGTCGTATGCATTGAACAAATGACAAAATCAAAGGATTCTTCGGTCATCATTTTTTCATATTTATGTAAAATATGTGGTTGAACCCCAACTTCTACACCTTTTTTAATGGTGATTTTATCTCCATAACGCTCTTGCATTTTAGTAATTTTTGCATCATACGCCTGAAAATCAAACTCAAATATAAAATTAGGATCTGGATATTCGTAATCTATATGATCGGTAAAACATATTTCCTTTAACCCAATCTCAATCGCTCGTTCAATCGTTTTTTCCATAGGAGTCTTACAATCTGCTGAAAAATTACTATGCATATGATAATCGAACATTTCCTCACCTCATAGTTGACTTTAATATTTTATACTATTATACTACTAGATAGCTTTAGTCTAGTAAAGTGATAAAGTATTGAAGTGGACTATTTTGGAGGCAAACGTATGACAAAGGAACAACGACAGTTAAAAAACAATTATCAAACTTTGAATAAAAAGTATCAACAACGTTATTCGATGATTTCCCGCTTAAATAATCGGTTTGAAACATACGGTTACGAACAAATTGAAATTCCTACGTATGAATCTTATGACTTATATACATCAATTAAAGGAACGGTACATCGACAGGATATGGTAAAAACGATTGACCCTTCAGGTGAAGTGCTCGTTTTACGACCAGATGTTACAATTCCGATTATGAAAAAAGTATCCGAACAACGACATAAGCAACCGACTAATGTTCGCTACTATTATACATTAAACGTCTTTCGCCATTCCTTTGGCACAGGCCAAAATAAAGAACGTACACAATCAGGTGTTGAGTTGTTAGGTAATGATTCAATTGAGGCTGATGCTGAGTTAATCGCCTTAGCCGTTCACAACTTGCGAGATTTATCTTTACAAAATTTTAAAATTGAGCTTGGACATGCACAATTTTTGAAAATATTAATCGATGAATTACATTTATCTCATGACCTTTATAAAGATTTGAAACAACTTATTCATAGTAAAAATATGATTGAATTAACACCTTTTTTAAATAAACATGTAACAGATGAAAAACTAAAACAAGCTGTTCAACAAATACCATTACTGTACGGACAACCAGAAGATGTATTCCACCAAGCAAAAGATATAGTTTTAAATGATACGTTGCAAAGTTACTTACAATATTTACAAAATCTTTATGACATCCTTATTGATTACGGCGTGAGCGAACATATTGTTATTGATTTAGGACTTGTCAATCATATGGATTATTACTCAGGGATTATTTTCCAAGGGTTTGTCCATACGGTCGGAAAACCGGTTTTAATGGGTGGACGGTATGACGAATTGTCAAAGCAGTTTCAAGCAAATATTCCGGCTATTGGGTTTGCCATTGATATCGATACATTACTATTAAGTTTACCAATAATAAATCCAACAATAAAAAGCAACGATATTGTCATCACCTATGTTCCATCAAAACGACAGGAATCCCTATCGTTCGCTTCCCTTTTACGGGATAGCAATTATCGCGTCATTACAACAGAACATCCAGCTGAAAACTACCGAATGAAAATTTCTATAAATGAAGACAACATAGCCGTTAAACAAAACGGCAAAACAACTTACTTTCAATCAACAAATGACCTTTACGATTGGTTAAGTTTGAGGGGGAAAAACATTGAGTTTGACAACACTCGCATTGGCGAAGGGAAGGACAGCAAAGGCTACGATTAAATTACTAGAAAAAGCAAATATACATTTTCCTGATTTCCATGAAAAATCACGTAAACTAATTTTTTATGACACGACAAATAACATTAAAATGCTTTTTGTAAAAGCAATTGATGTACCGACTTATGTCACAACAGGGGCAGCTGATATCGGAATCGTCGGTAAAGATAACATTTTAGAATCTAACGTAGACGTCTATGAAATGCTCGATTTAAACATCGGTAAATGTCAATTCGTCATCGCCAGCAAAACCCTTGCGTCTTTAGACGAAGTTAATCAGTTAACTGTTGCATCGAAATATACGAAGGTTGCGGAAAATTATTTCTCAAAACAAAACATTTCTATTGAGACGATCAAATTAAACGGTTCCGTTGAGCTTGCCCCTTTAATCGGCATGGCTGATGTCATTTTAGATATTGTCGAAACAGGAACAACTTTAAAAGAAAATGGCTTGAAACCATTAAAAGTAATCGAAGACATTAGTACACGGTTAATCGTCAATAAAGCAAGTTTTGCTACGAAAACAACGCAAATTCAAACATTTATGCAACAATTACAAAAGGTATTGGGGGATTAAAGGATGAAAATTGTAACAGCCGATCAATTTAATCGAAATAGAAATAAAGAAACGATTGATCAAGCAATTGACGAAGCTGTGTTTAACATTATTCAAGATGTGCGCAAAAATAAAGATCGTTCATTAAAAAAATATACGAAGCAATTTGATCAAGTTAATATAACCGACTTCATCGTCAGTGACAAAGAAATAGAAGAAGCGAAAAAATATGTCGGTGAGAAATTTTTAAAGGCAATTAAACGAGCGATTAAAAATATTACAGCTTTTCATGAAGAACAACGAGAAAAGTCGTGGTTTATAACGAAAGATGATGGCATTATGCTCGGACAACAAATTCAG
>DATGSQ010000016.1:0-22452 GCA_035302425.1 Bacillota bacterium
TTCTAGTTACTCATGTGATTGCAGCAATAATTTTTATCATTGCCTCAGGTACCGATTGGCTGGATGGGTATTATGCACGGAAATACAATTTGATTACGAATCTTGGGAAGTTTTTAGATCCACTCGCAGATAAATTACTCGTCTCTGCAGCATTAATTTTGCTCGTTCAATTGGATTTGTTAGCTGCGTGGATTGTCATCATCATTATAAGCCGTGAATTTGCGGTTACAGGATTAAGAGTTGTCGCTGCAAGTGAAGGAATCGTTTTAGCAGCAAGTTCTTTAGGGAAAATAAAAACAGCGACTCAATTAATCGCTATTACATTATTGTTATTACATAATATCCCTTTCCAGACGTTAAACATTCCTGTTGCTACAATTTTGATCTATGTAGCCCTATTTTTCACCGTTCTTTCCGGATGTGATTATTTCATTAGGAACAAACATGTTTTAAAGGAGTCATAATTAATGAAGGAAATAAAAGCGGAGATCATTGCAGTTGGTACCGAATTGTTACTCGGACAAATTGCGAATACGAATGCAAAATGGCTCTCTGAGCAATTAGCTTATATAGGGGTAAATACATATTATCACTCAGTTGTCGGTGATAATTTAAATAGGTTAGTAAATGTATTTAAAACAGCAAAACACCGTTCGAATGTCATTATTGTCATGGGCGGTCTTGGTCCGACATCTGATGATTTGACCCGCGAAGGTTTTCAACAAATTTCTCATTTGCCCATCGTTGAGGAAAAAAATGCGATGGCAAAAATTTTGCACTTTTACGAAACACAAAACATAACGATGACTGAAAATAATCGACGACAAGCGAGAATTTTTCAAGGAGCGAAAGTGATTGAAAATAAATTAGGGATGGCACCAGGTATGATCGTTACATTCGCTAACAAATTGTGGATATTTTTACCAGGCGTTCCGCGGGAAATGAAACAAATGGTCAATGATTCAGTTGTGCCTTATTTACAGTCAGTTAATGGCGATGAAACGATCATTCAATCGCGTATATTAAGGCTCATTGGTATCGGTGAATCGGCATTAGAAGCTAAATTAGCCCATTTAATCGAAAAACAAACAAATCCAACAATTGCTCTTTTGGCACAAAATGATGGAAATATTATCCGTTTAACGGCAAAAGCTCCGACAATTGACCGAGCAAATATTTTATTGGATGAGTATGAATATCTTATTGAGCAAAAAGTAGGTCAATATATTTTTGGCTCGGGTCAAGAGACGATTGAAGAAAAAATTTATTATTTGTTAAAAAATAAAAATAAATATATTAGTGCAGCCGAAAGTTTAACAGGTGGTCTTTTTACTGAACGATTAATTAATGTACCCGGTGCTTCAGAAGTCATTCCTGGAAGTATCGTCAGCTATGATGCACGTATTAAAAAAGACGTTTTAAACGTTTCTGAAGCGACGATTAAACGTGATGGAACGGTTAGTGAACAGTGTGCATACGAAATGGCGAAAAATGTTGCTGAAATGTTTCAAACTGATTATGGGATTAGTTTTACGGGAGTAGCTGGACCAGATCGCACAGAAGGAAAGCCCGTCGGAACGGTTTATATAGCTATTTATCATCGATCGGGGAAAAAAGTAGTTGAACAAGTGTTATTGTCAGGAGACCGATATTCGATTAGACACCGAGCTGTTTTAAAAGGTTATGAAATGCTTTTAAAAATACTTAAATTTTAAAATTGGCTCGTTTGTTTGTGCAAAATTCATATTTTCCCTCGGGTAAAAATAGATTTTCGGATAAATTAATTAATCAATTTTCCAAATTCAATAGAACATATATTCGCTTTTTGCTTGCAAATGAGGTAAAACAATGTATTATATAGATAGAAGTTAAAGGGAGGTCGAACAATGAGTGAACGTAATCAAGCATTAGATATGGCGTTAAGACAAATTGAAAAACAATTCGGTAAAGGTTCGATTATGAAATTAGGGGAGCAGGCGGCTGAAAAAATTGCTACAATTCCTAGCGGTTCTATCGCACTCGATTTAGCCTTAGGAATAGGTGGTTATCCAAAAGGACGTGTCGTTGAAATATATGGACCTGAGTCTTCAGGGAAAACGACAATTGCCTTACATGCCATTGCAGAAGCACAAAAACAAGGCGGTAATGCAGCATTTATCGATGCTGAGCACGCGCTTGACCCAAATTACGCTCGAGCACTTGGCGTTAATATAGAAGAACTTTTACTTTCACAACCAGATACAGGAGAGCAAGCCCTAGAAATTGCCGAAGCTCTCGTTCGTAGTGGAGCTGTTGATATCGTCGTTATCGACTCTGTAGCGGCTCTCGTTCCAAAAGCGGAAATCGAAGGAGAAATGGGCGATGCACACGTAGGTTTACAAGCCCGTCTCATGTCACAGGCTTTGCGTAAATTATCTGGTGCGATAAATAAATCAAACACAATAGCTATTTTTATAAACCAAATTCGTGAAAAAGTTGGTGTTATGTTCGGAAATCCGGAAACAACACCCGGTGGTCGAGCCTTAAAGTTTTACTCTTCTGTCCGCTTAGAAGTACGTCGGGCAGAAACGTTAAAACAAGGTAATGATATGGTTGGAAATAAAACTCGTTTAAAAGTTGTGAAAAATAAAGTCGCTCCACCTTTTAAACAAGCTTATGTAGATATTATGTATGGCGAGGGTATTTCTAAAGAAGGAGAGTTACTTGATATCGGTTCGGAGCTTGATATTGTTCAAAAAAGTGGTTCATGGTACTCATACAATGATGAACGTTTAGGACAAGGTCGGGAAAATGCTAAACAATATTTAAAGGAAAATGAACATATGATGGACGAAATTCACCAAGCCATTCGAGCACATCACGGACTTGATGAAGATAATGAATTAGAGTCAGCTTCAGAAGCCGAAGAATAAATAACAATTAAAATATGTTTAACATAGGCGAACATTCAATACTCAATGATGTTCGTCTTTTTCTATTGTTTATTAAGTTTATTTTGTGTAAAAATAACTTTTGGAAAAAAATGAACAAATAAATGTATAACTTTTTGTCGATTCCTTGACAATATACTTAGAGACAATTAAAATTAATATGTATAATTGTATATTTTGTTATACAGTAAAATTCTATTCATTGAATATGGTAAATGCCGACAAAATGTAGTGTTACAATTTTATAGCAATAGGAGGTGAGAGCGTGGACAATCCCTTAATCATCTCCATTTTGCTTGCCTTAGTCCTTATCGTCGGTATTGTTGTTGGGTATCTAATTCGCAAGTCAATAGCAGAGGCAAAAATTTCTAGTGCTGAAACATTAGCAAAGCAAATTATTGAGCAAGCACATCGAAACGCTGAAGCTGCGAAGAAAGAAGCACTTCTAGAGGCGAGAGACGAAAACCATAAACTTCGCCAACAATTAGAAGATGAAATACGAGAACGTCGTGCTGAGATACAAAAACAAGAGAATCGTTTAACTCAAAAAGAGGAAAACTTAGATCAGAAAAGTGTTACACAAGATAAGCGTGAGCTCATGTTAGAGAAACGTGAACAATCTCTAACAGACAAACAACAACAAATTGAAGAAATGGAAAGCAAAGTGGAAACATTATTACAAGAGCAGCAAACCGAGCTAGAACGCATTTCTGGATATACATCTGAACAAGCAAAACAAAT
This sequence comes from Bacillota bacterium, assembly GCA_035302425.1. GTDB lineage: Bacteria > Bacillota > Bacilli > Bacillales > Amphibacillaceae > CALAMD01. The sequence goes on from DATGSQ010000016.1 coordinate 3,672, forward strand.
TATTCTCGATCGTGTTGAAAAGGAGATTACTCATGAAACAGCGTTAATGATTAAAGAGGCAGAAAATCGTGCGAAGGAAACATCAGATAAAAAAGCAAAACATATACTATCACTAGCTTTACAACGATTTGCCGCCGATCACGTTGCTGAAACAACGGTTTCCGTCGTTAACTTGCCAAATGATGAAATGAAAGGGCGTATCATTGGTCGTGAAGGCCGTAACATAAGAACTTTAGAAACATTAACAGGTATAGATTTAATTATTGATGATACACCTGAGGCCGTTATTTTATCTGGATTCGATCCAGTCAGGCGAGAAATTGCCCGAATTTCCTTAGAGAAACTAGTGCAAGATGGTCGTATCCATCCAGCACGAATCGAAGAAATGGTTGAAAAATCTAGACGCGAAGTCGATGAACATATCCGAGAGATCGGAGAAGAGGCCGTTTTTGAAGTTGGTATTTTAGGATTGCATCCAGATTTAATTAAAATATTAGGGCGTTTAAAGTTCCGTACAAGCTATGGGCAAAATGTTCTTAACCACTCAAAAGAAGTAGCCTATCTTGCCGGTTTATTAGCTGCCGAAATTGGCGAAGACGTATCCCTCGCTAGACGAGCGGGATTACTTCATGATATCGGAAAAGCGATTGACCATGAAGTTGAGGGTAGCCACGTTGAAATAGGTAAAGAACTTGCAATTAAATACAAAGAGCATGAGACGGTGATCAATGCAATTGCATCCCACCATGGTGATGAAGAACCGACATCGATTATTGCTGTATTAGTTGCAGTTGCTGATGCATTATCTGCAGCGCGACCAGGCGCACGTAGTGAAACATTAGAAAATTATATTAAACGATTAGAGAAACTTGAAGAAATCTCTGAATCATTTAAAGGTGTTGAACGGTCGTTTGCAGTTCAAGCAGGAAGAGAAATACGTATTATGGTAAAACCAGATGAAATTAATGATATCGAATCTGTAAAAATTGCTCGTGATATTCGTAAACGTATTGAAGATGAACTCGAATATCCAGGCCATATAAAAGTTACAGTTATCCGTGAAACACGGGCAATTGAATACGCAAAGTAACGAGAAAACTACACTCATTGTTCGAATATAAAAGTGAATAGAAGTAAGAATAAAGCGGCTAAAGCCGCTTTATTTTTGTCTCTTATACTAAAATTTTGCTAAACTATACATAAGCAATGTTTTTAAAAAAAGTTAACATATAGGATGATTTGATTGAAAATTTTATTTATTGGTGATGTAGTTAGTTCGCCTGGACGGAAAATGGTACAAGATTATTTGCCGAAATTAAGAAAGAAATATCAACCACATGTAATTATCATAAATGGTGAAAACGCTGCAGGTGGAAAAGGTATTACTGAAAAAATTTACAAACAATTTTTACAATGGGGGGCACATATCGTCACATTAGGAAACCATGCTTGGGACAAAAAAGAAATATTTGATTTTATCAATCATGAAAAATATTTAATTCGTCCGGCAAATTTCCCTAAAACAACACCGGGAAGGGGCATGGCTTTTGTTCAGTTAAATGATTTAGAAATAGCTGTTATTAATTTACAAGGAAGAACGTTTATGCCGCCGCTCGATGACCCGTTTCAAAAAATAGATGAATTAATTAAAATAGCAAAAAAGCGAACAAACATTATATTTTTAGATTTTCATGCAGAGGCTACGAGCGAAAAACAAGCGATGGGTTATTACGTCGATGGTCGAGTGAGTGCGATGGTTGGTACCCATACACATATTCAAACAGCTGATGAGCGCATATTACCGGAAGGAACTGGTTACATTACTGATGTTGGTATGACAGGGCCGTATGATGCTGTTTTAGGTGTTGAAAAGGAAGCGATCATTAAACGGTTTACATCTCAGCTACCGGTTAGATTTAATATTGATAAATCAGGACGTAATCAATTAAGTGGTGTTATCATTACAATTGATCCTCAAACAGGGTTGGCTAAACATATTGAACGCATACTAATTAATGATGACCACCCTTTTTTCGATTAAATCATTGAATTTTTAGAATTTTTAATGCTATAATAGACTATAAGGTAATAAGCTACCAACTCCAAGAATATAGTAGCAATAGTACTACAATAGCAAATGAAGGAGGTACTAGACATGGATGTTTTAAAAGTATCAGCAAAATCAAATCCAAATTCAGTAGCAGGTGCACTTGCAAATGTCTTAAGAGAGCGTGGTTCCGCCGAAATTCAAGCAATAGGTGCAGGAGCGATTAACCAGTCAGTCAAAGCGATAGCGATAGCAAGGGGATTTGTTGCTCCAAGTGGGGTTGATTTAATTTGTATTCCTGCTTTTACCGATATTGTCATTGATGATGAGGAGCGTACAGCCATTAAGCTTATTGTAGAACCGAGATAAATAGTTTTAAGAAAAGTATAAATTGAATATTAATTTTAAAAAGATAAATGGCATTTTGAAACATTTAATGATGAAGTGTTTCAAAATGCCATATTTTTTCCGACTTGTAATTGTTTTAAATTGTATCCTATACGTTCTGTTGTTAAAATAAAACAGACCGATTATAATAAGGTTATATGTGCTAACTGTTAACGTTTAATAATGAAAGGAGTAGAAATTAGTGAGTGAGCAAAATTTTAACAACAATAAACAACCGGTGGATTCTTCGGACAGAAAATCCGGTGAGAATTCACTTGAACGAATAAAAAATATGTCGAGTGATGAATTAATCAATAAATATTTTAAATCGACTTATCAACCACCAGATATACGTAAGGCACGGAAAAGGTATCGTGAGGAAATTGAGGTCCACTACGATTTTACTATTCCGGAAAATGTACGTAACATTGGTGAAAACCGTAAATTTTTAATCCAAACTTACGGTTGTCAAATGAACGAACATGACTCGGAAGTAATGGCAGGAATTTTAACAGAAATGGGCTACACCGCAGCAAATAGTGAAGAAGAGGCTGATGTTATATTACTTAACACTTGTGCGATTCGAGAAAACGCTGAAAATAAAGTGTTCGGTCAAATCGGTCATTTAAAACAATTAAAACGAGAAAAACCTGATTTAATTCTCGGGGTTTGCGGATGTATGAGCCAGCAGGAAACCGTCGTTAATCGAATTTTAGAAAAGCACCAACATGTTGATTTAATCTTTGGTACACATAATATTCACCGTTTACCAGAATTGATTCAAGAAGCGATGTTCGCTAAAGCAAGTGTTGTAGAGGTGTGGTCAAAAGAAGGAGACATTTTTGAAAACTTACCGAAGGCACGCCAAGGGAATATTAAAGCCTGGGTAAATATTATGTATGGCTGTGATAAGTTTTGTACGTACTGTATTGTGCCGATGACTCGGGGGAAAGAAAGAAGTCGTCGCCCGGAGGATATTATTCAGGAAGTCCGTCATTTAGCGGCTGAAGGATATCAAGAGATTACTTTACTCGGTCAAAACGTTAATTCCTATGGTAAAGACTTTGAGGATATCGAATACCGTTTTGGCGATTTATTAAATGATATTCATAAAATTGACATTCCCCGGGTACGATTTATGACACCCCACCCAAGGGATTTTGATGATCACGCCATTGAAGTGTTAGCTAAAGGTGGTAATTTACTCGATCATATTCATCTACCTGTTCAATCAGGGAGTAATGAAATTTTGCGCCGTATGAACCGAAAATATACTCGCGAATCATATTTAGAGCTCGTGCGTAAAATTAAGGAAGCAATTCCTAATGTTACTTTAACGACTGATATTATTGTCGGATTTCCAAATGAAACAGACGAACAATTTGAAGAGACGATGACATTAGTTGAAGAAGTTGGCTTTGAATCGGCTTATACGTTCATTTATTCGCCACGTGAAGGAACACCAGCCGCAGCACGAAAAGATGAAACGCCGATGGAAGTGAAAAGAGAGAGATTGCAACGACTTAATGAGCTTGTCAACAAACAAGCAGCAGAGTCGATGCAACAATACGAAGGACAAACGGTAAAAGTACTCGTTGAAGGAGAAAGTAAACGAGACCCTAATGTGTTATCAGGTTATACAGAAAAAAATAAAGTTGTTAATTTCAAAGGGCCAAAATCAGCGATTGGTAAAATCATCCCTGTGAAAATTACAGAGGCTAAAACATGGTCGTTAGATGGTAAAATGGTCGAAAAATCAATTGGAGTGAATTCATAATGAAAGTATATACACGTAAAGAAGTTTTAGATGAGGCTAAACATTTAGCGAACATGCTCTCTAATACGGAAGAAATCAATCGTTTTAAAGTGTTAGAAGCAAAAATAAATGCCCATTCAAAAATTCAAGATAATATTACTAAAATAAAAACATTACAAAAACAAGCTGTTAATTTACAAGCCTATGACAAAAAAGAAGCGTTAAAACTCGTTGAAGAGCAAATTGACAAATTGCACGATGAACTTGATGAAATACCGATCGTTCAAGAATTTAAGGATATTCAAGTTACTGTTAACGATATTTTACAATTAGTTACGAAAACAATCGCCCGCGAAGTAACGAACCAAATTATTGAAGATACGGGTGGCGATGTTTTACAAGGTGAAACAGGGACGAAAATTTTTAACGAATAACATATAAATAGTATAGTAAACTTCCTCTTTTTCAATTGAAAGTCATGCACTTTAGGTGAACGCCTTGCATAAAATGACTATGAAAAAGGGGAGGTAAATTTTTAATGACATTTATGGAAGATAATTATCGCGAAATCATTACTAAAGCTGTTTGTGGAAAAGGTAATAAATTTACAAAGGCAAAACATAAAGTTACACCACCACATAAACCGTCAAGCATTTTAGGTTGCTGGATAATTAATCATAAATATAAAGCACGTAAAGTTGCTAAAAATAAAGTAGAAGTGACCGGAAGCTATGATATAAACATTTGGTATTCTTATCATAAAAATACGAAAACGGAAGCTATAACAGAGCGAGTAACATACACGGAAACAATTCCTTTATCAGAAAGGGATAAAAAATGTTTTCGTGGCGCCGATGAGGTAATTGTAAAAGTTACACAACAACCGAATTGTTTAGAATGCCAAATTTCAAAGTGTGGCGAACAAATTATAGTAGAAGTTGAACGAGGCTTTACTGTAAAATTACTTGGTGAAACGAAAGTATATGTACGCGTTGATCCATCCTACCATACGAGTGATGATTTCTATGAAGATTATGATTCTCACGACCATTATTCGAAATCGAGTCCTGATTTTTTACCGGAGAAAAAGCATAAATAAAATGAGCGAGAGTCTTTTATCTCTCGCTTTTTTACTTTAAAATATATGTTAGAATAGTAGAATAGTATACCCAATGAAATTAGGGGGTTAAAGAATGTCAGAACATACACCGATGATGAAGCAATATTTATCGATTAAAAAACAATATGAAGATGCATTTTTATTTTTTCGACTCGGTGATTTTTATGAATTGTTTTATGATGATGCGATAAAAGCAGCAAGGGAATTAGAAATAACGTTAACTCAACGAGATCCCGGACGAAAAAAACCGATTCCAATGTGTGGTGTCCCGCACCACTCAGCGGAACGTTACATAAAAACTCTAGTTGATAAAGGTTATAAAGTTGCTATTTGTGAACAAGTTGAAGATCCACAAGATGCTGTTGGTGTTGTCAAACGAGAAGTTGTCCAAGTCATTACACCAGGTACAGTAATGGAAAAAACGATGCTCGATGATAAAGAGAGTAATTATATTAGTAGTTTAAGTCATTTCCCTGATGGGTCGTTTGTCATCGTTTACAACGAATTATCAACTGGGGAAACGAAAATATTATTAATTACATCCGGTTGGGAGACTGTTTTACATGAATTGTTTAATCAATCGGTCAAAGAAATTGTTATCGCTTCAACACTACCGAAGCAATACGTTCAAGATTTAGAACATCGCTTACAAATGACGATCTCCTATGAAGATGAAGTGAATTTTAATGCAGAATATCGTCCACTTTGTGAAAACTTAACCGATGAACGGTTGTTAGAAGCTTTTAGTCGCCTTTTAAATTACATACAACGTACGCAAAAACGTTCAGTTGATCATTTGCAACGAGCAGAAATAATTGAGCTTAACAATTATTTAACGTTAGATATGTACTCGAAGCGAAACTTAGAATTGACAGAGACGATTTTACAAAAAGATCGTTATGGTAGTTTATTATGGCTCTTAGATGAAACAAACACAGCGATGGGCTCTCGTTTACTCAAACAGTGGATTGAACGACCATTAATTCATGAAACAGCTATTCAAGAACGCTTAAATATTGTTAGTGCCTTATATGAGCATTTTATCGAACGGGAACATTTACGAGAAGCGTTAAAATCTGTCTATGACTTAGAACGGTTAACAGGACGTGTATCCTTTGGTAATGTGAATGCGCGTGATTTGTTGCAACTAAAAAAATCATTACAACAAATACCTAACATTAAAAACATTTTACAGTCGATTAATGATGAATCTATTAAAAAAATCGAACAACAATTAGATTATCCGGAAGAAATTGTTACCTTGTTAGAACAAAGTATTGCCGAAGAGCCACCGATTTCAATTACAGAAGGTTCGATTATTAAAGATGGTTATGATGTAACATTAGATCAATACCGTGATGCATCGAGAAATGGAAAAAAATGGATTGCCGAATTAGAGCAACAAGAAAAAGAGATTACGAACATTCGCTCTTTGAAAATAAAATATAATCGCGTATTCGGCTATTTTATCGAAGTAACGAATCCTAATTTGCATCTTATTCCAGAAGGACGTTATGAGCGCAAACAAACGTTGACAAATAGTGAACGATTTATTACACCAGAATTAAAAGAAAAGGAACAATTAATTTTAGAAGCGGAAGAAAAAAGTATCGATCTTGAATATAAACTTTTCCTTGAAATTCGCGAACAAATTAAAACATATACAGCAAAATTACAAACATTAGCCCACGTTATAAGTCAACTCGATGTGCTTCAATCCTTTGCATCAGTGAGTGAGCAAAATGGGTATACGTGCCCAACGTTTGCCGAGGGACATTTAATGATTAAAAATGGACGCCATCCCGTCGTAGAACAAGTGATGCAAGATGGTCAATTTGTGCCAAACGACATTACATTAAATGATGAGAAAAAAATATTGTTAATTACAGGACCTAATATGTCAGGGAAAAGTACGTATATGCGTCAATTAGCTTTAACAGCTATTATGGGACAAATCGGTTGTTTCGTACCAGCTGATGAAGCTCAATTACTCATTTTCGATCAAATTTTTACACGAATCGGTGCTGCGGACGATTTAGTAGCTGGACAAAGTACGTTTATGGTAGAAATGTTAGAAGCTAAACATGCCTTAACGTATGCGACTAGTAAAAGCTTAATATTGCTTGATGAAATTGGTCGTGGAACGAGTACATATGATGGAATGGCTTTAGCACAAGCGATCGTCGAATATATCCATGATCATATTCATGCAAAGACATTATTTTCAACCCATTATCATGAATTAACAACTTTGGAAAAATCATTACCACGTTTAAAAAATATACACGTTCGTGCAGAAGAACATGATGATAAAATCGTTTTTCTTCATAAAGTACAAGATGGGGCATCGGATGAAAGTTATGGAGTTCATGTTGCCCAATTAGCAGAATTACCACCAATTCTCATAGAACGGGCGAAGGAAATTTTAACACAATTAGAAAACGGTTCTCAGTCACATATAGAAGAAAATTTAAAGACGGCGAGTCAATTATCATTTTTTGAGCCTGTCCAAGTTACGAAAAAGGAAAAAAATGATCCAACGACTGAAAAAATTTTAAAAACGATTAAAGAATTAGAATTAATGGATATGACACCTTTAGAAGCGATGAATGAACTTTATCGGTTACAAAAACTCATCCGTAAGAAGAAAGGGTGATATAAATGACAATTAAGCTTCTCCCAGATGTTTTAGCAAACAAAATTGCTGCTGGTGAAGTCGTTGAACGACCGGCTTCTGTCGTTAAAGAACTCGTTGAAAATAGTATTGATGCAAAAAGTACGTCGATTAAAATTGAATTAAAAGAAGCAGGGCTTGAACAAATTCGTATTACAGATAATGGGATAGGAATGAGTCCGACTGATTGTGAGCGAGCGTTTTTACGCCATGCGACGAGTAAAATTGAAACTGATCGAGATCTATTCCATATAAAAACTTTAGGCTTTCGTGGAGAAGCTTTAGCGAGTATTGCTGCTGTAAGTAAATTAACATTGCAATCATCAAAAGGTGATGAAGCTGGGACTTTACTCGCTTTAGAGGGCGGTAAAATTATTAGCCGGACAAAAAGCCATGCCCGTCAAGGTACTGAAATTACGGTTAATGAACTATTTTTTAATACACCGGCACGGTTAAAATATATGAAAACATTGCATACTGAACTTGGTCATATTACTGACTTACTCAATCGAATCGCCTTTGCTCATCCCGATATACGTTTTGAAGTATATCATAATGGAAAGTTACTATTTCGTACATCAGGCTCAAAGGATCTTTTACAAGTTATTTCACAAATATACGGTATAAAAGTAGCGGAAAAAATGCTACCCGTCAAAAAAGAAACATTAGACTTCCATATTAATGGCTTTATTGCCAAGCCTGAGTTAACCCGGGCTTCCCGTGCATTTGTAACGACAATTATTAATGGCCGATATATACGTAGCCCACTTTTGTTTAAGGCAATTATGCGTGCTTATCATACATTACTTCCGATTCATCGCTATCCAATCGTCGTTTTAAACATTGAGATGGATCCTATTTTAGTTGATGTAAACGTCCATCCGACAAAATTAGAAGTTCGTTTCAGTAAAGATCGTGAACTAATGGAAGCAATCGAACAAGCTTTGTATGAGAAACTAAGTAAGGAAACTTTAATTCCCGTTGTAAACCGAACGAGTCAATTAGAAAGACAAACGGAACAACAGACGATTGATTTTAGTCAAACAACGAATGAACAAAAAAATAATATAAATGACCGCAAAAAATCTTTTACGATAAAAGAATATAAGCAACCACGTTTAGATATTGATGCAAATCAACCTATAAAACAAGATGATCATGATCAATTAAGTGATCAATCAGCTGAAAAAAAAGTAAATGACAAACATCGTATTCCCGAAATGTATCCAATCGGTCAATTACACGGAACATATATTTTAGCCCAAAATGAAACAGGCTTTTATATGATCGATCAACATGCAGCACAAGAGAGAATAAAATATGAGTATTATAAGGAAAAACTAGCCAATCCAATAGAAGAAAATCAATCATTGTTAATGCCGTTAACGTTTGAATTTACGAAAAGTGAAGCAATTTTTATTGAACAGTTTAAAGATGAATTACGTAACGTCGGTTTAAATTTTGAATCGTTTGGTCAAGATGCATATATTATTCGATCGTATCCTACATGGTTTCCCGAAGGTTTAGAAGAACAAATTATCCGTGATTTAGTCGAACAAATTGTCCAACTAGGAACGATAGATGTTCGCAAACTACGTGAAGAAACGGCGATAACCCTAGCATGCAAACGATCGATTAAAGCGAATGAATATTTAAATTTAGACGATATGAACTATTTACTTGTTGAATTACAACGAACGAAAGATCCGTTTACATGTCCACACGGCCGCCCAATTATTATCCATTTTTCAACGTATGATATTGAAAAAATGTTTAAACGTATTATGTAATGTATATTTAATAGTCACTAAGGTTAAACTGTAAAAAAAATTAGGAGATTTTTTATGGATAACCAACGACTCATTAAATATTTAAATCAATTGTTAGCAAATGCATCTATTATGCATATGAAATTACTCCGTTATCATTGGTACAGTCAAGGTAATCGAGCGCTTAATTTACGTAACGAATTTTATCAAGCTCATTTACAATTTAAAACATTCATATTAGAGCTCGGTGAAACAATTTTAACGATTGATGGTAAACCATTAGCAACGTTTGCGAAATATCTCGCCGAAACGACGTTAGAAGAGGCGAGTGCTGAAACATACTTGTCGGAAATGATGGAACAACTTGAAAAAGATTATTTAACGATTATTCAAGATATGAAAAGTGAAGGTATTTATTTAGCCGATCACTTAAAGGACCAACAAACATACAAATTTTTGCTTAGTTGGTTACAAATTTTAGAAAAAAAATTACAAGAAATTAAAGCTTATCAAGTCGAATAATAGTTTAAGTTTTTAAAAGTAGGGGAAGAGATGAAAAAAATAGTTATAGCAATTGTCGGTCCAACGGCTGTTGGAAAAACAGCTTTAAGCCTTGAAGTAGCTAAAAAACTATCAGGTGAAATTATTAGTGGAGACTCAATGCAAGTTTATAAGGGAATGGATATTGGTACAGATAAAATAAGGCCAGAACAAATGCAAGGCATCCCACATTACATGTTAAATATTAAAGAGCCAAAGGAATCCTTTTCCGTAGCGGATTTTCAAAAACAAGTTCGTTATTATATCGATTATATTCATGCAAAAAACAAATTGCCAATTATCGTTGGCGGAAGCGGGTTATACGTTCAGGCAGTATTGTATGACTATTCATTTACGAAGGCTAAACGAAACATTGAATATACTAAAAAACTAGAAGAGCAAGTGACAAAAGAAGGCATCGAACCACTTTATGAAAAATTACAACAAATTGATCCTGAACAAGCGACGAAAATTCATCCGAACAACCATCGGCGCGTTATTCGCGCTCTAGAAATTTATGAAACGACTGGAAAAACGATGAGCGAACACCACCGTGAGCAACAAAATACCCCCCTGTATGACCATCATATCGTTGGATTAACGATGAAGCGTCAGATATTGTATGAACGTATTAATAAACGTGTCGATGAAATGGTCGAAACGGGACTAGTTGAAGAAGTTAAATCGCTTTATTTGAAGGGATACGAACATACTGAAGCGATGCGTGGCATTGGTTATAAAGAATTTATTCCATATTTTAAAAACGAAAAACCATTGCAAGATTGTGTTGAAGATTTAAAACGGAACACACGAAGATACGCAAAACGGCAATTTACTTGGTTTAAAAATAAGATGGATGTGAAATGGTATAATATATCGCCTGATGTGAAACATGAAGTATACGAAAAAATTTTAACAGACTTAGCAGGAATTGTTTAACGGATAGCGAATAAATATATTGATAGATAGAGAAGAGGAGGAGGTAAGATGTCGCAATCGGCTAACTTACAAAATGCATTCTTAAATGAATCGCGCAAAAACCGCGTACCCGTTACTGTTTTTTTAACGAACGGCTTTCAATTAAGAGGACAGATTAAAGCCTTTGATAATTTTACTGTTTTACTTGAATCTGATGGTCAACAACATCTTATTTATAAACACGCAATCTCTACTTTCGTACCTGCTAAACATTTAACCTTAAGTGAAGAATAACATGTTAACCGGGCATACATATTATGCTCGGTTTTAACTTTTTTATAGGCGAATGACACACCTTTTTACAATCTGAATATACTAGGATTAACGGTAAAAGGGGTGATCGTTTGCAATCGTCAACGAAACGTAACAAAAGTAATCAAATTAATATTGTTTTAAATGATTATGAAGCACAGCATTTAAAAGATAAACAAATAAGAAAATCTCCGCTTGAAAATTCATTTCACGTAATCGATCAACATTTTTCAAAGTTTGTCGGTTTAGAACATCTTAAAGAAAATATTAAAGAAATATATGCGATGCGTTTGATTAATGAACAGCGACAAAAGCTAGGCTTAAATTGTTCGCATCAAGTGCTTCATATGATGTTTAAAGGTAATCCCGGTACAGGAAAAACAACTTTTGCTCGTACGTTAGCTCAACTATATTACGAAATGAAAATATTATCAAAAGGACACATTATTGAAGTAGATCGTGCTGATTTAGTTGGGGAATATATCGGTCAAACAGCTCAGAAAACGCGAAAGTTGCTAAGAAAAGCAATCGGTGGTATTTTATTTATCGATGAAGCTTATTCATTAGCTCGTGGTGGAGAGAAAGATTTTGGTAGAGAAGCGATCGATAGTTTAGTGAAATATATGGAAGACTTTCAAGAAGATCTTGTTATCATTATGGCTGGTTATCCTTACGAGATGAACTATTTTCTTCGTTTAAATCCTGGACTTAAATCCCGTTTTCCTTTTATTATTGAATTTCCCGACTACACTGTTGGAGAATTAATGAATATTGCCAAACAAATGGTCTTTGATCGTGATTATTTATTATCAAAATCAGCTATACGATTATTAAAAGTACACTTAGATGAACAATTATCTTTTAATATGTATAACTTTTCTAATGCAAGATATATTCGTAACATTGTCGAACGAGCTATTAGAACTCAAGCTAAGCGATTGATCGGTATAAAAGATTTACAAGAACATGATTTGTTATTGTTAACGAGTGATGATTTTTATTTTTTATAAAAATAATAAGTCGAACTTTGTTTACTTTTGTGTAGTTTGTTAAAATATAAGTAATACTTGATTTAATAATCGTTATTTGAAAAGAGGTATTTTACTTATATGGCTGAAGAAAAAGTACTTATCATCGCTGTTAAAAAAGCAGTAGATGATGATCACCGTTTTTATTCATCACTAAAAGAAATTGAATCGCTTAGTTACACTGCGGGGGGAGAAGTTATCGAAGTCGTTACTCAAAACCGAGAAAGTCTTCACCCGGCTTTATATATGGGAACAGGAAAAGTTGATGAAGTAAAAATGATTATTGAGCGTGAAGACGTTGATCTTGTCATAGCTAATGATGAACTATCACCAGGTCAAATGCGCAACTTAGAGGACCGACTAAAGGTTCCTGTCATTGATCGCAGTCAACTCATTTTAGATATTTTTGCAAAGCGGGCAAAAACGCGGGAAGGCCAACTGCAAGTCGAATTAGCTCAACTAGAATATATGTTACCACGTCTTTATGGAAAAGGAACAATATTATCTCGTCTTGGTGGAGGAATTGGAACCCGGGGACCTGGAGAAACGAAATTAGAGACTGATCAACGTCACATAAGACAGCGGATAGATGATATTAAACGGCGCTTACAATCAATCGTTAAACAACGGGATCAATATCGTAAACGCCGACGGCAAAAAAATGTTTTTCAAATAGCGATTGTTGGTTATACGAACGCTGGCAAATCGACCATTTTTAATCGACTTACAGAAAGTCAAACGTTAGAAGAGGATTTATTGTTCGCAACGCTAGATCCTTTAACACGACAAATCCGATTGCCAAGTGGTTTTAACATGTTAATTACTGATACGGTTGGGTTTTTGCAACAATTACCGACAACTCTAATAGCTGCTTTTCGTTCAACATTAGAAGAAGTGACAGAAGCAGATTTCATTTTACATGTCGTTGATGCAGCAAATCCCGATCATGTCCAACAACAAGATACCGTAAGTGAACTTTTAAGAGATTTAAAGGCCGACCAATTACCGCAATTGACAGTGTACAATAAAATGGATTTAGTGACAGAACAATTTATCCCAACAAATCATCCGTATGTAAAAATATCGGCTTATGAAGCGGATGATCTTCATCGCTTATTAGTGAAAATTGAAGAAATTTTAAAGGATACATGGGACTTTTACGAAATAAACATTAATCCTGATCAAGGAAAATTGTTGCATGATTTACAACAACAAACAATTGTCATTCTTGAATCGTTTGAAGAACAAAACAATCAATATTTTATTGAAGGATATATTCAAAATGACCATCCCATGAGACATATGATAAAGGAGCAAGGAAACATTCAATGATTACACAACATATCGAACAGGCAGAAAAAGACTGTCAAACAATTTTTAAAGACGTACAAAAGGTCGTTGAATATAATCAACGTCGTGTTCTCAATGCTTTTAGAGAGGAGCAAATTGGTGACTTTCACTTTAGTTCAAGTGATGGTTACGGGTATGGAGATTCAGGGCGTGAAGGGATTGAAGCGGTGTATGCCAATGTTTTTGGTGGAGAAGATGCACTCGTTCGTCCACAAATAGTCTCTGGGACACATGCGATTTCAACAACTTTATATAGTCTATTAAAGCCCGGCGATGAGCTCATTTATATGACTGGGCGACCCTATGATACGTTAGAAGAAATTATTGGACTTCGCGGCGATAATCCGGGTTCAATGAAAGATTATAATATTGCTTATAATGAAGTTGATTTACTTGAGGATGGATCAGTAAATTTTGCACAATTAAAAAGTATTATAACTGATCGTACGAAAGTAATCGGTATTCAGCGTTCGAAAGGGTATAGTGATCGACCATCGTTTACAATTACGGAAATTAAAGAAATGGTCGAATTTGTAAAATCGATTAATAAAGAGTTAATAGTATTTGTTGATAATTGTTACGGTGAATTTGTCGAAACAGAAGAACCTCTTTCTGTCGGTGCGGATATAATTGCGGGTTCATTAATTAAAAATCCTGGTGGTGGGCTCGTTCGCGCTGGTGGTTACATTGTTGGGCGAGAAGATTTAATTGAAAAAGCGGCTAATCGTCTAACCGCTCCGGGTTTAGGGAAGGAAACAGGTGCGACATTTAATATGTTACAAGAAATGTACCAAGGTTTTTTCCTAGCTCCACACATTGTCGGTGAAGCGTTAAAGGGTGCAATTTTTACGGCAAGGCTGCTTGAATTGTTAAACTTTAAAACATCGCCACATTATTTAGATAAACGAACAGACCTTATTCAGTCGGTAACTTTCGGAAACCGCGAACAAATGTTAACATTTTGTCAAGCGATCCAGCAATATTCACCAATTAACTCTTACGTACAGCCACAACCGAGCGCAATGCCAGGTTATGACGATCAAGTCATTATGGCTGGTGGTACGTTTATTCAAGGCTCAAGTATTGAACTATCTGCTGATGGACCGTTAAAAGAGCCGTTTATAACGTTTATCCAAGGTGGTTTAACGTATGAACATGTAAAAATTGCTATATCAGCAGCTATTGAACAATTAATTAGCGAAGGACATAATATTGTAGACAAATAATAAAAAACGAGACACACGTTATTGTCATTGTAACGTACTGTCTCGTTTTTATTTGTTTAATCAATTTGCCGATAAACTCCGATAACTTTTCCTAAAATAGTTACTTGGTTATAAATTAATGGTTCCATCGTTGCATTTTCAGGTTCTAAACGAATATGATTGGTGTCTTTAAAAAACCGCTTCACAGTCGCTTCATCGTCTTCTGTCATAGCAACTACAATATTACCATTATCCGCTGTGTTTTGTTGTTTAACAATAACGAGATCCCCATCAAAAATACCAGCTTCAATCATGCTGTCTCCTTCAATCGTAAGGACGAATAAATTATCATCAGTTGCCGCTCGACCACGTGGTATTGGAATATATTCTTCAATATTTTCTACTGCTGTAATTGGAAGACCAGCGGTTACCTTTCCAATTAAAGGAGCATAAGCGACATCTTCACGTGGAATATGATGTTCATCTTGAAGGTCTAATATTTCAATGGCACGTGGTTTTGTCGGATCCCGTCGTATGTAACCTTTTGTTTCTAGCCGTGATAAATGACCGTGCACGGTAGAACTTGATGCTAAACCGACCGCACTTGCAATTTCCCGAACAGATGGTGGATACCCTTTCGTGTCTACTTCACTTTTTATAAAATCTAAAATCATTTGTTGGCGTTTGGACAATTTTGTCATAAGATGCTCGCTCCTTACATATCCATTTACCATTAGTCTACCATTTGATTTTCCATAATGCAAACATTCGTTCGTATTTTTGTTGACAGATCGTTTGTTCGATGATAATATAATAAGCACGAACGTTTGTTCTTGGTATGTAATTATAAGGAGATGATTTAACATGTTTAGTCGAATTAATAAATCGGATCTTTTTTACTTCATAAGCTTTGGGTTAACATTAGCATTTATTTACTTTGCACTTATTACGAGCGGTTAAAGGTGGACTGTTTACATGCGAGCAATTATTTATTGTCGAGTAAGTACGACTAAAACAACGCAAAAAACATCGTTAGAACGACAAAAACGAGAATTAGAACAATTAGCAAATAAACAGTCTATCGTTATTGTTGATACAATTTTAGAGCAGGCAAGTGGATATGATGTTGATCGCCAAGGCATTTTTACAATGTTAGAATACTTTACTATGAATGAAGCTAATTGCCTGCTCATTCAAGATGAAACACGCCTTGGCCGCGGCAATGCAAAAATTGCTTTATTTCATGAACTAAAAAAATTAAATGTTCATATATATACAGCCATTCATGAGTCTAAGCTTCAATTGTCTGAAGCTGATTCTATGGTGTTGCAAATATTAAGTGCTGTTGAAGAATATCAACGTAAAATTCACAATTTAAAAATTAAACGTGGGATGCGTCGTGCGATTAATCGTGGTTATGATCCAAGTGAAAATTTCAAATATAGCAAGCATTTAGCAGGGAGAAACCGTTTAGACATTCCGATAGAAGAAATTGTCCGTTTACGCGAACAAAAATTAACATTTGCGGAAATTACAGAAAATCTTAAATTAAAAGGATATTCAGTCTCACGAGCAACTGTCCATCGTCGTTATCATGAATATATGAATAGTTGAATAACAACGGCGAACAAGATAGAATAAACAAAGACATGACGTCTTTGTTTTTTTAATGGCAAACTTTACAAGAAATAAAGGAGTTTTAAAATGATTACTGATGAAGAGTTAAAGCGGATCAATGAATTAGCTCGTAAAGCTAAACGACAGCCGTTGACGAAGGAAGAAAAAGAAGAACAACACGAATTACGCCAAAAATATTTACAAAATATTCGTGCGTCATTTAAAAACCAATTAAAATCAGTAAAAGTTATCGATCCTACTGGTGAAGATGTCACCCCACAAAAGCTTAAAGATTTAAAGAAAAATGAACGTTCATAAATAAATACTTGTATGAACATATAATTATGTATAAAATGAAGGCGAACAACTACGTCTTTGAAAGGGGATTATACGTTGGGAACAACAGAACAATTATCGATTAATACGATACGAACATTAGCAATCGATGCGATTGAAAAAGCTAACTCAGGGCATCCAGGTTTGCCAATGGGTGCAGCTCCTATGGCTTATACATTATGGACAGAATTTATGAATCATTCTCCGAAAAACTCATCATGGTTTAATCGGGACCGCTTCGTTTTATCAGCTGGCCATGGCTCAATGCTTTTATACGCTTTACTCCATTTATCAGGTTATGATGTAACGATTGACGATCTAAAGCAATTTCGTCAATGGGGATCAAATACACCCGGCCACCCGGAAGTATTAGATACCGATGGTGTTGAAGCGACAACAGGACCACTCGGCCAAGGCATTGCGATGGCTGTCGGAATGGCGATGGCAGAAGCGCATTTAGCAGCAACATATAATAAAGAACAATATCCTATCATCGATCACTATACATATGCATTAATTAGTGATGGCGACATTATGGAAGGTATATCACACGAAGCGGCTTCTCTTGCCGGGCATTTAGGTTTAGGCAAATTAATTGCACTATACGATTCAAACGATATTTCACTTGATGGAGAATTAAACAAAGCGTTTTCTGAGCAGACGAAAAATCGCTTTGAAGCATATGGATGGCAAGTGCTTTATGTTGAAGATGGTAATGACATCGATGAAATTAGACAAGCATTAAAAAAGGCTAAAGATAATGTCAATCAACCGACATTAATTGAAGTGAAAACCGTTATTGGTTATGGTTCACCAAATAAATCAGGTTCATCAGCTTCCCACGGAGCTCCACTTGGTACAGATGAGGTCGTTTTAACGAAAGATTATTATAAGTGGCAGCATGAAGACTTTTTTGTTCCTGAAAAAGTTTACGATGATTTTGATGAAAAGATCGTAAATCGAGGTAAACAACTTGAAAATGATTGGAATAATTTATTTTCCGCTTATGAAAAAGAATATCCACAATTAGCGAAAAGCTTACAACTTGCGATGGCTGGTGAATTACCGGCTGATTGGGATGAGCAATTACCAAGTTTTGATGAACAAACAAATGAGGCTACACGGGTAACTTCAAATACTGTTTTAAACGCTATTGCTCAATCAGTACCTAATTTTATTGGTGGAAGTGCTGATTTAGCATCATCAAACAATACGATGATTAAAGATAGTAATGACTTTAGCAAATCTAATTATGCGGGACGAAATATTTGGTTCGGTGTTCGTGAGTTTGCTATGGCTGCCGCTCTTAACGGAATGGCTTTACATGGTGGTTTAAAAGTTTATGGGGGAACATTTTTTGTTTTCAGCGATTATTTACGACCAGCTATCCGCTTGGCAGCTTTAATGAAAACACCTGTGACTTATGTTTTTACCCATGATTCAATTGCTGTTGGTGAAGATGGCCCAACCCATGAACCAATCGAACAATTAGCATCCCTAAGAGCTATGCCAGGACTTTCTGTCATTCGCCCAGCTGATGCGAATGAAACCCAAGCAGCATGGCGACTTGCTTTAGAATCAACCGATCAACCAACGGCACTTGTTTTAACCCGCCAAAATGTACAAACGGTAAAAGCAACGAAAGAAAAAGCTTATGAAGGTGTTAAAAAAGGTGCATACGTTATTAGTCCCGCGACTAAGGATAACCCAGATGCCCTTTTA
>DATGSQ010000017.1:0-30594 GCA_035302425.1 Bacillota bacterium
GCTTGTATTGACAGAGAAACTATTTGCGTTAACAAATAACCTTCCCTATTCATTGCAAAACAATTACTTGTTTCGCTTGACATACTGGTTGTTTTATTCAGTTTTCAAAGAACAATTTTGTCTGCCGTTGTTTTGGCGACTTTTATATAATAACCCGTTCAATATTATTTGTCAAGCCGAAAAGAAATCTTTTTTTAAAATACTTTGATCATCTATTAATGTTACATAATAGAAAGCCACCGTTACTACAAATATTGAATAAAAATGTTTTCGTTAAAGTAATACGGTGGCTTCATTTAATAAATCTCTAAAGTTAATTCAACATAAGGGACCTAACGTATACAAAGACTTCATTTATCGTTCGTAACATTCCAAAGGAGCATTCTGCCCATATGTTGTATGTTTTTCACATTTTCCTGCGCAATATCAATGCGACTATACTCGCCGATTTTAATTGCCGGAATATATTCCCAATGCCATTTTTGTAATCTGTCAAATACACCTTTTGTGGCTTCTAAAGTTGGTTGGCTTCTAAATTCACCTAAGAGATCCATTAGTTCATCGCTATCCGTAAACCCTGAATCGTTAGGATCAAAATAATAAATCGCTGTAGGATCCGGCCGTAAACTATGCCCCATAATATTTAACTCATAAGCATCAGGGTCGTCTGTTATATCTAATAAAGTTGCCCAGTCGTATACTTGCAGATCCACGTTCATACCAATACTTTCAAGTTGTTTTTGTAAAACGACGGATGCATTATAATGGACGACATATTCCCGATCTGTAGCTATACGAATTGTTTCGCCATCATAACCCATTTCATCGAGTAATTGCTTTGCTTTTTCAGGATCTTTTTGATTGTACATTTCTTTTCCTTCTTCACTATACCAATTAGCTTCTTGCGGTTCTAACATCATGCCGTGACTTAAACGATAAAATCTTTCATCAGAAAATGCCGCTTCTAATATTTCATCTGCATCCATGACAGCCGCCAATACTTCTCGGGCTTTCACATCAGCAAAAAACCCTTTCGCTTTATTTGGAATGATTAATAATGTCGATACGCTCGGAACAACGTGTGTTTCTAAACTTGGGTTTTCTTCTAAAAGGAGCGCATTATCAATTGGAATTGATTGAGCAATGTCGTATTCACCCGATTGTAAACCTGCCACTCGCGTAGATGGGTCTTGAACAAATTCAAAATAAATATCCTTTACAAGTGCTTCTTTTTTACCTGTTAATCCATCGGCTGGATCATCTAATAATTTATAATCCGTAAACTTTGTTAAATGTACGTGTTGATCTTGAGCCCATTCAACAAACTTAAACGGTCCAGTCCCAATATGTTCATTAACTCCCTCTGCACTCGCGTCTTCCACGACTTCCTTTGGCATAATTCCTGCAAATGTCGTTCCACCTTGGGATAAAGCTGTTAATGCTGTTGATAATGGCCTATCGAGTTTAAATTCTACTGTATAATCATCGATTGCCTCAAAAACAGAGTTATCAAACTGACCACGTCCACCGGGTAGATCTTTCCATCGATTCATCGATGCGACGACATCTTCTGCTTTCATCTCTTTTCCATTATGAAAAAGAACTCCTTCCCTTAACTTAAACGTAATGACTAACCCATCATCACTTTGTTCATAGGATTCAGCAAGTAGTGGTACAATGTTATACTCTGAATCAACAGTAATTAAAGATTCGTACACTTGACCCATAATTTCTGTCGTAGCCGCTGCCGTACTAAGATGTAAATCTAATGTAGGTGGTTGAGCAGAGTAAGCAACTCGAAGCTCTCCCGTAACTTCACTATCATCTGTACTTTCTTCCTCTTCCACCGTTGTAGTTTCCACAACTTCATCAACGTCCGTATCTGACTCATCCATTTCCTGGGTCCCGCAACCTATAAGCAACACGAATAGAAAAATCAACAAAGTGATTTTCACTATTTTTTTAATGGTCATTACCTCCCCTTACGAAATGACACCTTAACTGTGAGCAATTGTCATACGAACCCTTAAAACGTTAGCGACGAACACTTGGTATCTTTAAGTGTACATTGTCGTTATTTTCTAATAATTTTTTTGCAATTTGTCGTGTGATCGAATATAGGAAAATATGACATGCTATGCTTATTTAATGTTATGTTTCCATAATTAAGAACATGTATATTTTATTGTTCAAGCGGATTAAAATTTTCCTTACCCGTTAATGAACGAATCGTTTGCACTAATAATTTTATTTGATCTTCAATATCTTGAATACTCACAGTTTCTATCGGTGAATGCATATATCTTAATGGTAATGAAATTAGTGCAACAGGAACTCCCTTATTTGTAAACTGTATTTTATCAGCATCTGTTAGCGTCATTTCTGGAGTTATTTCATATTGCAAATTCACGTTAGCTATTTCAGCACTTTTTTCAATGAATTGATTTAATGGCCTATTAATCGGTGAACCTTTTGCTATAACAGGTCCTTTGTTTAATGTTACGTCACCAAATTTCTTTTGTTCAACATTCGGAAAATCAATAGCAAATGTCACATCACAAACTATTGCAATGTTTGGTTTAATGCCCGCCGCTGTATAAAAAGCTCCACGCATATTCGTTTCTTCATTAACTGTACTTGCAATGTAAACACCGATGTCACACGTATGCTTAGATAATTGTTTTAAAACTTGTGAGGCAATAAACAAATTTGCTTTATTATCTAATGCTTTTCCGGCAATCAAACGATTTTTCATTTCTTTTGCTACCGATTGATAAACAGCTAAATCACCAACGTTAACAAATCCTTTTGCCTCTTTTTTTGATTGAAACCCGCAATCGATAAACAGATCATCAACGGAAAACTTATCTTTTAATCCCCCTAAATGTTCGGCATTAACACCGATTACACCCGGGACTACTCCATTTTCTGTTAAAATTTCTATATGCATACCAACTAGCGTTTTTTCATTAATCCAGCCAACTTTATCAAAGTATAGAAAGCCTTTTTCATCAATATGTTTAATAATTAATCCTATTTCATCACAATGAGTTGCTAACAAAACTTTAAAATTTGCTTCAGGATTTAAAACGCCAATAACATTTCCCGCATGATCTGTTTTTATTTCATCAGCAAAAGGCCTAATATAATTTAGCCACTTTTTCTGAATGTTCATCTCATAACCTGAAGGCGAATGGGTTGCTAATAAATCAAATAAAAATTGCTTGTCCAAATTGTCTTCCTCCCAACTAATTTTTGTAAATGAACCTTTAATCGTCCACACTTCTTGATTCTCTTTTCAAACCTTTGCATTTTAATATATTGTAGCAAAAATAAATTAGTATTCCATTAACTTAAGTGAATATTGCAATAATTATAGCGTGTGATTGAATGTTAGCGTGAATAAATTAAAAACTAGCTAATGAGTTTAAAAATAGTATAAAAAAAGATCGAAGGCAATAAACCTTCGACCGTATGCTTTATCGGTTACGCATTTGTGGGAACAAGAGAACGTCGCGAATAGATGGTGCGTTTGTCAATAACATAACTAAGCGGTCTATTCCGATGCCAAGTCCTCCCGTTGGCGGCATACCGTATTCTAATGCTTCAATAAAGTCTTCATCCATTAAATGTGCTTCATCGTTTCCTTGTTCACGCTCAGCCATTTGTGCTTCAAATCGTTTTCTTTGTTCGATCGGATCATTTAACTCGCTAAAGGCATTTGCATGTTCGCGACCGACGATAAATAATTCAAAACGATCTGTAAATCGCTCATCCTCTTTATTGCGCTTAGCAAGTGGTGAAATTTCTACCGGATGCCCATAAATAAACGTTGGCTGGATAAGCTTGTCTTCAACTTTTTGTTCAAAAAACTCATTGACAATATGTCCATATGTCATCGTCTCTTCTATCTTAATATCATGCTCCTTAGCAAGTGCTTTTGCTTCTTCATCACTTACTTCGCCCCAAAAATCAACACCCGTATATTCTTTAACCGCATCGACCATATGTTGTCTTTTCCATTTTGGTGTAAGATCGACTTCATAATCTCCGTATGTAATCGTCGTGGAACCTAAAACTTCTTCGGAAATATGAGCGACTAAGTTTTCTGTAAGTTCCATAATGTCGTGAAAATCTGCATATGCTTCATACAATTCAATCATCGTAAATTCTGGATTATGACGTGTTGAGACTCCTTCATTACGGAAAACTCGACCGATCTCATAAACTTTTTCCATATCACCGACGATTAGACGCTTTAAATGAAGTTCAATAGCAATACGCATATAAAGCGGAATGTCTAATGCATTGTGATACGTTTCAAAGGGCCGGGCATTCGCCCCACCAGGAATCGCATGCATCATCGGTGTTTCAACTTCTAAAAAGCCTAAATCATCTAAGTAACGTCGCATTGATTGAATAATTTTACTACGTAAGACGAAAACATTTTTACTTTCTTTATTTGTAATTAAGTCTAGATAACGTTGACGATATCTTTGTTCAATATCTTTTAAGCCGTGGTATTTTTCTGGAAGTGGGCGTAATGCTTTTGTTAACAATTCAAACTCATTTACCGAAATAGACAATTCCCCAACGTTCGTTTTAAAAACGACTCCAGTGACACCGACAATATCACCAAGATCAATTGACCGATAAACATTATCATACAACTCTTTACCGATAGCATCTTGACGAACGTAAATTTGAATTTGTTCGCTTACATCTTGTATATGGGCAAAGCTCACTTTTCCTTGACCACGTTTTGTCATGATACGACCAGCAAGTGTTACTTTAATATTTTCTTCTTCTAATTGTTCCTTTGATAAGTCGCCATATGCATCATGCAATTGTTGCGCAACGTGTGTGCGAACGAACTTACTACCGAATGGATCAATTCCTTGTTCACGGTACGTTGTTAATTTTTCCCGACGCACAGCCATTTGTTCATTTAATTCTTCTGACACTGAAAAATCACTCCATTAAATTTATTCAAATCTTTATTCGCAAAACAGTTGGAAACATGACATAACAATGCCCTAACTACCTATTTTACGTTTTGAAAAATATATGTTTTTCTATATA
Organism: Bacillota bacterium; assembly: GCA_035302425.1. Lineage (GTDB taxonomy): Bacteria > Bacillota > Bacilli > Bacillales > Amphibacillaceae > CALAMD01. Next base: position 5,083 of record DATGSQ010000017.1, read on the forward strand.
ATCGCAACCGTTGAAAAACAGACATTCGAGAAGATATTATAACATCATTAAACAATTGTTCCAATTAAGACATATTCTTATAACAATGTTTAGTTACTTAACGTTATCTATTAATCGTTCATCCATTTTATTATACACAAAACAAAGGGGCAATTCATTTGTTTTAATTTTTAACAATTTTTCATAAGTTAAATTAGCGTACGAAAAAACGGCACATATAAGTTAACTGTTTTAAAATACATTAACCTATATGTCGCCGTTAGATAAATAATTATTTATTTATTTGATCTCATCATCAAAAGCATATAAAGGAGTTGATAAATATCTTTCTCCATTACTTGGTAAAATAGCGAGAACACGTTTCCCCGCGCCTAATTGTTTAGCAACTTCTTGAGCGGCATAAATAGCTGCACCTGATGATATACCTCCTAATATACCATCCGATTTGGCCACCTCACGTGCTGTTGCAAAAGCTGCATCATTAGATACTTGTATAATATCGTCGTAAATATTTGTATTTAATGTGTTTGGAACAAATCCGGCACCAATGCCTTGAATTTTATGCGGACCTGCTTCTTTACCAGAGAGAATTGCCGAATCCTCTGGTTCAACCGCATATATTTGTACATGTTCAAAATGTTCTTTTAAAACTTTTCCGGCGCCTGACACTGTACCACCAGTTCCAACACCAGAAATAAACGCATCTAAGCCGTCAGGAAATTGTTTCACAATCTCTTGGCCTGTTGTTCGCTCATGAACTTCGGGATTTGCCATATTGTTAAATTGTTGTGGCATAAAATATCCGTGTTCCTTTTGTAATTGTTCAGCTTTTTCAATAGCCCCTTTCATACCTTCAGCCCCCGGAGTTAGAACGAGTTCTGCACCGAAAGCGCGCAGTAGATTGCGCCGTTCTTGACTCATCGTATCTGGCATGACGATGACAGTGTTATAACCTTTTGCGGCTGCAACCATTGCAATCCCAATACCAGTGTTACCACTTGTCGGTTCAATAATAGTATCTCCCGCTTGCAAAATTCCTTCTGCTTCGGCTGCTTCAATCATCGACAATGCGATACGGTCTTTAACCGAACTTCCAGGATTCATAAATTCTAACTTCACATAAATATCTGCCTGCACATTTGGTTGCTCATTTTTTAACTTCACAACCGGTGTTTGCCCAATGAGCTCCGCTATATTATTAACGACTTTCATTTTATAGCCTCCCTTTAATTCCTAGTTATCGTATAGGATTAATTGTAATATACGATGAATTTAGCAAAATGTCAATAATAAGTTGTTTGTTTTAGTTTTTACAAATTTTACTTATATACATACATTTTCTCCATAAAAAAATCTCATTAACTATTGAAAAACAGTCAATGAGATACGTTTACTTAATTTAACGGTTGATCGAGCAATTTTTCTAAATCAGTAGCTGATAATTGATACGTCTTATTACAGAAGTGGCATGTCGCCTCTGCCCCATCATCTTCCTCGATCATCTTTTTAATTTCATCTTCACCAAGTCCACTAATCGCTTGTTTAATTCGTTCAACTGAACATTGACATTTAAAACGAACAGGTAACTTTTCATGGAAATTTACTTGATAGTTCTTAAATAAACTTTGTAAAATTTCTTCTGGTGTTGCTCCGTCAGCAACGAGCTGAGAAATTGCTGGAAATGCAGCAATTTGTTGTTCGAGGTCTGTAATAAATTCTTCGTCTGCACCTGGCATCACTTGAATAATAAACCCACCAGTAGCCTTAACCGAATGGTCAGGATTAATAAGTACACCTGCACCAACGGCGGAAGGAATTTGTTCAGAATGGGCGAAGTAATATGTGAAATCCTCACTTATTTCACCGGTAACTAGTGGTACTTGTCCAGTAAAATGATCTTTTAACCCTAAATCTTTGACGACACTTAAATGTCCCGTAACACCAACTGCCCGGGCAACATCAAGTTTTCCAAATTTATTTAATTCAAAATCGACATGTGGGTTCGTTACATAACCACGAACTTCACCTTTAGCATTACTATCAACAATAATCGCACCAATTGGTCCGCCACCTTCAACTTTTACGGTAATTTTTTGCTCGTTTTTTAACATAGCAGCCATCATTGTAGATATTGTCATCGTTCGGCCCAATGCAGCTGTCGTTGTCGCCCACGTGTCATGACGTTTTCTTGCTTCTTCAATAGCTTCCGTTGCCCGAATAGCATAAGCACGTACTAAGCCGTTATGTACGGTTGCTTTTACTAAATAATCATTCATTCATTTAGCTCCTTATCTTCGTGTTTCATTTCTTTTGTAAATGATGTACAACCCTTTTAATGTAAGTTGTTGATCAACATGATCGATTGTTTCAGATCCTTTAGCGATAAGTGGTGCTAAGCCACCTGTAGCAATAACTTTAGCTGTATTACCAACTTGTTCTTTCATTCGCTTAATAATTCCATCGACTTGACCAACATAACCGTAGTATACGCCTGATTGCATCGCTTCAACCGTCGAATGTCCGATAACTGTTTCAGGTCGCTGAATTTCAATTTTCGGTAATTTTGATGCTTTACTATATAGAGCTTCCATCGATATTTTTATCCCAGGAGAAATAATACCTCCATAATATTCTTCCTTTTCATTGACGTAACAGTATGTTGTTGCCGTTCCGAAATCTACGATAATAACTGGAGCACCATAAGATTTAATAGCACCGACAGCATTTACGATACGGTCGGCCCCAATTTCCCGGGGATTAGGATAACGCATCCCTAACTGGCTATTAACTTCTTCTCGCCCAATAACTAATGGTTCAATCGCAAAATATTTGCGGCACATTTGCTCTAAAGCGAACATAATCGGCGGAACGACAGAAGATATAATAATTCCTTTGATATCTTTAAACGATATATTTTTCAAATCAAAAAGTGACTTTACTAAAATTGCAAATTCATCTTCTGTTTTATGGCGATCTGTTTTAATACGCCATTCATGAAATAATTCGTTATCTTTAAAAACACCAAGCACTGTATTCGTATTACCAATATCAAGTACAAATATCATATGGTTATACCCTCTTCTCGAAAAATTCAACTCAATTTTATACAAACAATATAACATAAACGTTTTATCAATAAAATTGTTTTGAACGTATCTATTGTAGCAAACATAATAAATTTATTTTTAGAAAACAAAAAATCCCCCACTTCAAGAGTGGAGGACTTTATGTTTATTCACGATCAGACGGCTTTTCATCTGTCTTATAAGTCTCTGATTGTAATTCTTTTTTCTTCTTCGATTCCTCATAACTATCAGGTTCATCGTCTTGTTTTTTAATGTTAACGATGACCTCAGATTCTTCGTCTGAACGATCCTTAACCGTATGTTCCATCTCTACGACTATTTCGTCAGTCGTCTCTTTATCTACTGCTTCGTTTTCCGGTGGTAAAACACCGTCTTCGAACAATGACTTAATTTGGTCTGCATCTAGTGTTTCAACATCGAGTAACGTTTGGGCAATGAGCTCTAATTGTTCACGATGTTCTGTTAAAATTGTTTTGGCACGGTCATAACAGTAGCTGATCAGTCGCTGTTTTTCTTGATCGATTTCATGGGCGATTGCATCACTATAATTTTTCTCGTTATGAAAATCGCGGCCTAGAAATACTTGATCACTACCACTGCCATTAAATTGGACAGGACCAATTTTATCGCTCATACCAAATTCAGTAATCATTTTATCGACGATATTTGTCGCTCGTTGGAAGTCATTTGATGCACCTGTACTTACATGGTTCTTTCCGAAGATAATTTCTTCAGCTACCCGACCACCTAAAAGGCCTGTGACACGATCAAGCAATTCAGGTCGAGTGACAATGTAACGGTCCTCTTTTGGAAGCATAACCGCATAACCACCGGCTTGCCCCCGCGGTACAATTGTTACTTTGTGCACCGTATCTGCTTCATCTAACACCATACCGATAACCGTGTGTCCACTTTCGTGATAGGCAACGATTTGACGTTCCTTTTCAGATATGACACGGCTCTTCTTCGCCGGTCCAGCGATAACACGGTCAATCGCCTCATCAACTTCAGCCATACTAATTGATGTTCGATCATGTCTAGCAGCAATAAGTGCAGCTTCGTTTAACAAGTTTTCTAAATCAGCACCAGAAAACCCTGGTGTACGCATTGCAATTGTTTGTAAGTCAACTGTATCATCAATCGGTTTATTACGCGCATGAACTTTCAAAATCGCTTCACGACCTCTAACATCTGGTCGGTCAACTGTAATTTGTCGATCAAAACGTCCCGGTCGTAGTAATGCTGGGTCTAAAATATCTGGACGGTTTGTCGCTGCCATCATAATAATTCCTTCATTTGCATCGAACCCATCCATTTCAACGAGTAGTTGGTTTAATGTTTGCTCACGCTCATCATGTCCACCACCAAGACCAGCTCCACGTTGACGTCCAACAGCATCGATTTCATCAATGAAAATAATACATGGTGCATTTTTCTTTGCATTTTCAAATAGGTCACGCACCCGGGAAGCACCGACCCCTACAAACATCTCAACGAAGTCAGAACCACTAATGGAGAAAAACGGTGTACCTGCTTCACCTGCAACAGCTTTTGCAAGTAACGTTTTACCTGTTCCCGGTGGTCCGACGAGTAAAACACCTTTTGGTATTCTTGCACCGACTTTTGTAAACTTTTTCGGATCTTTGAGAAACTCAACAACTTCAACGAGTTCTTGCTTCTCCTCATCAGCACCTGCGACGTCTGAAAAGCGAACTTTTTCTTTACTGTCATCATAAAGTTTTGCTTTACTTTTACCGAAATTCATCACACGACCGCCACCGCCGCCACCGCCTTGGGCGCGGGTTAAGAAAAAGAAAAAGATTAGTCCGATTAATAAAAACGGGAGCATCATCGTTAAAAAGCTAACGAAGGCGCTAGGTTGTTCTTCTTCTTCAATCATTAAGACACTTTGTTCCGTCGCTAATTTTGTTATCTCAGTAATTGTATCCGGATTATCTGGAACTTGTGCAATAAACGGTTGTTCATCAGCTCGCATGATTCCAGTTATTCGGTATATTTTATTAACGGGTTGCATTGTCATTTCTTCAATTTCCCCGCTGTTTAGAGCTTCCATAAATTCCTTAACATTCAATTCATCTGTATCAGTATTTTGTCCTGTTATTAAATTAATAATTGAAAACAAGACTAAAAATATAATCCCATAAAAAAAGATGTTCCGAAACCATCGATTCATTGCTTACCTCCTCCCGTGCAGGAAAAACTATAATACATGTTACCACAAGGAAAACTTGAAATACAACTAATTCCCCTTGTAAAAGTATCTACGTTTATGTGAATGTTTTTTTATAACCCATTAGCGAGTAACTATTTGTCGAAAATAGTTATTTTCTAGTTTTTTTCCGCATAAACTTCTTCCTTTAGAATACCTATATATGGAAGGTTTCGATACTTTTGATTGTAATCTAAGCCAAAACCAACGACAAACTCATCAGGTACTTCAAAACCGACGATATCTGCTTTAATATTTGCTGTTCTTCCTGCCGGTTTATCTAACAGTGTCACTATTTTAATCGAACGCGCACGGCGATATTTAAATAAATCGACTAAATAACTTAATGTTAAGCCACTATCGATAATATCCTCGATAATTAATAAATCTCGTCCTTCAACTTTTGTATCTAAGTCTTTAACAATCTTTACCTCTCCTGATGAACGTGTACCGCTCCCATAACTTGAAACATCCATATAATCCATTTCTAAATATGTATCAATATGTGGGACGATATTTGCCATAAAAGGTACTGCACCTTTTAAGACGCCGATTACTAATGGAAATTTACCTTCATATTCTTCTGTCAGTTGTTTCCCAATTTCTTGACACTTTGCCGCGATCATTTCTTTTGTAATTAATATTTCTGCAATATCTTCGTGCATCGAGTCACCTTCTCCCTTAATGCTGTCTATATGTCAATTTTATAAATCGCTTGTTTTTATCATTAGATATTTGTATTTTCCCTTTTTTTAACCCTATTAACCAAATAATTTCATCACTTTTCGTAGTAACAATCGGCCACTGATCCCGTTTGTTGTGGGGAATTTTCTCATCAATAAAAATGTCTTTAATTTTCTTCCGACCTTTCAAACCATACCAAGTCATCCGATCTCCATGTTTTCGCGTTCTAACAAATAAAGGCAAATCTTCCCCTGTTACAGCTACGACATGTGAAAATTGATCTGTCATTGTTTCCCTTGCAACATAGTCCGCTTCTAATATGGACCCATCAGGAAATATAACTTCACCTGGAACGTTTAATTGTTGTGGGATAAACAAATCTTGTGAGGTTGGTTTGTTAAAATACATATGTATATAATCATATGATTTTTCAATGAGCAATTGTTGTGGAAAATTAATTCGTACGTAACTTTTATCATTTATTAATAATGCAAAAAAACTTTCAGCATGTGTATATGTGAGCTGATCTGGCAATTCATCGTATAGATAGTTTAATATTAGATGATAGATTCGTCTTTGTAAAGCAATCGGTTGCTTAATAAATTGTCGATGTTTAAATGTAATACGTTTATGTTCCTTATCTACTATCACTATTTTTCGCCAAGCCTGCTCCGCTCGTTCCATTAAATATTGTTCATCTTCCTGCAAAGCTTCACTTAGACGTTGCACGGTTAAATGGATGTTCACATTTTGTTCTTTTAAAAGTGGAACAATTTGTTTACGAAAATAATTTCGTGTGTACGATAAATCTTCATTTGATGGGTCAACCATCGGGGTTAATTGATGTTCTTTACAATAATCATTAATTTTTGTTTTCGTCAAACAAAGAAATGGTCGGATAATAAATCCTGTTGCAAAGGGCCGTTTATACGGAATGCCTGATAAAGCATTAGTGCTCGTTGACCTTGTAAAACTCATTAACATCGTTTCTAATTGGTCATCAGCATGGTGACCTAGTGCCAAGTAATTCGCTTTAAAAGCAATCATTTGTTCACGAAAAAACTGATACCTTAATTCGCGAGCAGCTACTTGGGTACTAATTTGACGTTTTGCTTTATAAGCTTTCACATCGATTTTTGTCTTGACACATTGTACATTAAGGGCTTCACAAAGTTGTTCAACATAAATGATATCTTTATAAGCATCTTCTCGCAGTTGGTGATTTACTGTCAGCGCAATTACTTCTATATTTCTCTTCTCCCGTTCATTACTTAAATAATGCAATAAAGCAACGGAATCAGGCCCACCAGAAACAGCGACGAGAACAACTGTGTCATTGGTAATTAATGAATGTTGCTCGATAAACTGCTCGACTTCTCTCACAAACTTACTCCTTTCTGCCAGAATGAATCTTTTATTTATTATACTATAAGGATTGTTAAGTAAATAAATGATTTGTTTAATTATTTATAAGAAAATATTCGCACTTATAAAATAACTTAAGGCGAACAGTAAAATAACTGTCGTCTCACTGATTGATGTTTTGCGCCTTTTATCGGGTAAATAACGAATATCCTCCGTCATATAAATAGCTTTAATGAAATCACTTTTCATCTGGTCAGCTGTTTCATATTTTCCGAAAATAGCTTTTAAAAAACATTGTTTATAATAAATCGACAAAGGAAGCCCATCAATTTTTTTAATCAACTGTTTCCTAGGATGTTTTGTTCGCACAAATTGTTCTGGATAATAAATTTGCAAAACAACCATTACAACCGAAAACAAGTTATTGCTCGGTTGTATTTTTCTACTACTTAATGCCCAAAAGTTTTTGTCATAAAAATTTGGTTCCTGTTGTATGTAATCGCCTCTTTGGACAATACCATTTAAGTGGGTAAAGCGAATTTCAGTAGATTTCGTAACTAATAAATGATTAGGTGTTAGTTGCCCTAAAACAAATCCCTTGTTGTGTATTATTAATAATTGGTCGAGAAGTTGACAAATAAACAACGGTAACCAATTACGTTTATGCCGTTTAAAAAATGTTTGTAAATTAACGCCTTTCGTATATTTTGTTACATAAAACAAAAAAACTTCCCCATCGTCAGCTTGCCAATAATCTATATCAAGCAAAGAAGGCCCAAGGTGATCTTTTTGGGCCTCATTTATTGTCTGTAAATAATTTATTTCTTTTGTAAAAGTTTTTGTCGGCTCACCTATTTTTAAAACGACGTCTTTTCCTTTAAATTGACATAAATATGTTGCCATCAGCGGATTATTCGTTAATTTCCGCCTAATCGTATAACGATTTTGATGTTTTTGCCCAATTATCTTTATTTTTTGTGGTAAGTGATGAAAAGGTTCCTTTATAGCGCGTTGCACGGTGCTTCCACTCCTCAGTAGACAATAATTATATTTTCACTAACAAGCTTCGCCAAAGGAAAATTTTCTATACTCTTAAAGATGCTCTAACTAACATCATTAATCGATGATGACTTTTTCGCATAAAGTGGAATACTCTTCCACTTCGGTATATTTTTCATCACTTTAGCTACTAAAATTGTCATATCATCTTTTATAACACCTGCCTGCGTTCGAATAACTTCTTCTAAAATTAAATCTGCCATTTCTTGTGGGTCTTCTGTTTTAAGATTAAATATTTTTCTTTGAAACCAAACATCGGGATTGACGACATCTTTTGGTCCATCAAAAACACCATCACTCATCATAAACAAATAATCGCCCGCTTGTAATTGTTTATTAACGACTTCAAAGTCAAAGTGATTAACGATACCAATAGGTAAATTACTCGTTTTAATTTGCATAAACTGATCATGACGTTTAATAAAACTTGGCGATGAACCGACTTTCAAAAACCGTGCATAAGCATTGTGCAAATTAATAACTGCTAAGTCTAACGTTGCAAACATTTCATCTGTTGTACGCAATGACAAAATTGAATTGATCGATTGAATCGCTATTTTTTCTTCAATACCTGTTTGTAAAATTTGCCGCAAAAGTCTTAACGTTTCCCGGCTTTCTTCACGTGCCCGTTGACCGTTACCCATCCCATCACTAATCGCTAAAGCATATTTTCCATCATCAATTTCAATCGTTTGGTAACTATCACCTGAAATGATCCCTCCTCCTTTAGCCGCGTGGGCAATACCCGTTTGAATGACAAATTCCTTTGCTGAACGAAACGCTAAATAACAGTAGCCGTTCGGAAATGGGGAAACTTCTTCTTTTGCTACGACTATTGTTTCATTTAAAATATGTGATAATATAGGAGCAATTAATTTTGCACCTTCACCACGGTATGTGAAAAAGGATAAAGTCATTTCAATGTCTATATTGCCTCTGTCGAGTTGGTAAATATCGAGCTTTTCAATTTCAATGTCAATTTCCTTTAAAGCATTGTAAATCTCCTGCTCCTGCTTTTCGTGATGGCGTCGTTCTTTTAAAATTTCCTGGGCAAAGTTGTCCATTACTTCGGAAACACCGTTCAATTGGTTAGCAACTAATCGTTTACTTTCAATTACTTGCTTTTTTAGTTGTTGATTCATCGTAAAAAAGGATAAATATTCATTCATTGTATCAATAACTTTTGTTGATTTTACACAATGGGTACGGAATTGGTGCGATAAATGTTGGGGGATATTTTCATTTTTTACTAGATGATATTTCATTTCATCCATAAGTGAGTATGTTTGTTGAAAGTTCTTTTTCCAACAATGTTCTTTTAAAAAACATTGTTGGCACGTCGTTTCTGTCACATAACTTAAAAAGTAATCTGTTTCCCGTTGTTGTAAGGCTTGTTCGACGGATTTGTCATTTGACACTTGGAAACTTTTCGCTAATGCTGCGAAAGCGTGCGAAAATTGTTCAACACGTTTAGCTGTTACCCGACGTACTTTTTGTAAATATTGTTCTTGTTCTTGCGTATGTTCGACAGTTCCCGGAATATACCGGGCTAATCGTTTAAAAAGATGGGCTGGGGTTAATAAAAATATGCTTATAGCTAATAATGATTCTAAAAGGGAAGGAAACAATGTACCCGGACTACTATAAATATCAACTAAACATGTACCGATTAACAGACCGATACTTACACCGACTTTTTTACCTTCTTTAAGTAGCCCACCTAAAAGCCCCGAAAAAGCGAGCAAACTCATTTGATAAACGTTCGATACGTAAGCGAGCGATAAAATAAGACCAGCGACAACACCAACCGTTGAGCCAATTGCTGCTCCACCAACAAAGGATAGTAATAAAACTAAATAACGAGCAAATATATGTTCAAGGGCAGCTCCATAAATTGTCCAACCAATGAGTCCTGTTAAAATTGAAGCGAACAAAATAATAAGACAAACAATTTCTTCACTTTTTAAATGTTGTTTATATTTATTTGGTAATAGTAAAGGAATGCTCTGCATAAAAATAAGTACGAGCATCACACTTAACAATCCTTCAACAGCGATCATGAGCCAATGATAAGCTGTTAGTTGACCCGTTAATGAGTAAAAAAATATGCGCGAGCCTAATAGTGAACTAAAGACGAACAGGGCAACCATCGCCCGCCGTTCCATAAATTGCTGAAAAAGATAAGCTAAAATGAAAAAAATAAACATCGCTAAAATAATAAATATGCCATGGTCGAACGATTGACTCATCGCTCCTAAAGCAACAAATAACATCGTAGAAAGTAACCGCTTCCGATAAGTGAGCCAAACAGCCGCTAAAAAGGCAACTGCAAAGGGGGACAAATTGGATAAAATAACTGCTCGTCCTATTAGTAAAGCAACGATATTTATAATCCATCCTTTATCGAGTGCAATCACTTTCAATTGAGCCCCTAACTTTTTAAACAAATGTACACTTCGAATGTTTTTCGAGTGTAACGTTTTTGCGGAAAACTTTGTAACCGTTTCCATAATTTTATTCACTCTCCTCTCGTATCCATTATTAAAACATAATAACCGTTTATATTTTGTCAAAAGAGTGAAGTGACTTATAAAAATCGTTCGACGGCATTCGTAATACAGTTAATCGATTCTACAAAAGAAAGCACTTTATGAAGCGATCATAAATATTATTTGACATATCTTGTTGAGCGACGTTACATATTCCACATAACGATGAATTTGAGTTTTCTAGTAAACTCGTTGACAGAGTGAGAACTTTATTGTATTATATCCTTTGTACTTATCAATACGGCGGCGTAGCTCAGCTGGCGAGAGCGTTCGGTTCATACCCGAAAGGTCGTGGGTTCGATCCCCTCCGCCGCTATTTTTTTATGAAAATTTTCATTAAAAAACCCGAGTGACTCATTCACTCGGGATTTTTTCTATTTATTTTAAAACTATTAACATGTCATTACAATAAGTGACTAAAACTTACAGAGCATCCTTACATAGACAGCAAATTTATCCGCGTTTAGCACCTCGACCTCCACGTCGAGATTCTGTATGCTTTCTTAATGTTGCTAAGCGATCTTCAGAATCTCGCAAAAAGCGATTCATCTTTGCTTCGAATGAATCCATGCGATCTCGACTTCTTCTTTGACGTTTTGGTCTATCTTGTGCTTTTTTAATCGACAAACCAATTTTTCCATCATCACCGACATTAATGATCTTTACGTTAATTTCATCGCCTACACTTAAATGCTCATTAATGTCTTTAACATAGCTATCGGCAACTTCACTAATATGGACAAGGCCCGTTTTATCATCGGCGATTTTAACAAACGCTCCAAAATTAGTAATTCCTGTTACCTTCCCTTTAACTTTGCTGCCTACTTCAATCGACATAAAAAAAATGCTCCTCCTTAAATTTTTAAAAATATTCATTTATATATAGTATAACGAAGTCAGCTAAAGCATGTCAATTAGATGCGCCCTTATCAGGCAACTTAAAGAGTAATTCTCCCTTTTTTGAATAAAAATAATTTGATCGAGCGATCTCTAAAACATAATCATCATTATTCAATAGTTCGATCTCTTCTTCTAATGCTACTTGTTCACTTTTTAAGGTTTCCAATTCGGCTTGCATTTGTTCATATTCATTTGCTTTTTTTGCATAAAGTAATCGTTGATTCACATGGTAAGAAGTCAAAAAACCTACGATAATCGCTGTTATAATCGAAGCAGTAACTAACCGACGAACTAACTTTTTTCTCCTTCGTTGTTGTCTTTTCATATGTGCTTCATATTGTTCCATATAATTTGATTCCAATTTTGTCACAGTTTGTTTCATTGACATCCCTACCTCCTTAAAAACGACATGAGTGAACGTAATTTACTATATATAAATTCTATTATACTATAAAACGAACTCTTTTTGTCAAAATATTTTTTAATTTTTTTTGGAAGTAGTCGATAGAGTAATTTAGCAACCATTATAAACGGTAACAACAAGAAATTAATGAGTGATAAAACAATGTTGCCGGCCATTTTTAATATCGCAAACAAAATACGAATGAGTAAATGTAGTGGATAAATAACAACAACTTTAAAAATTGTTAAAAGGAACGTAAAAATCTTGCGCAATATCATTAATATGCCATTAAGTAATTTACGGTACAAATTGGCCGCAAACAGTTGATAAATTGAAAAACCTAATAAACATGCTAAAAAAATGTATACACGTAATTCACCGTAGTTCGCCCTATATAATAAAATAAAAACAATTGACGCTTGACTAATCCAGAAAACAATTGCAAATAAGTAAGCAAAAAATCGTTTCCTTCTCCACAAATAAGCGAATCGCTCATACGTGTCGTGAGCGATGCCTAAATAAAATCCGCCGATGACCATGCTGACCATCGTTATAAATTGAACATTTAACGTCATTTAAAAAGCTTGCTAAAAAATCCTTTAGCTTTCTCCATATGATCATCAAGATAGGTAATGTCATGAATCGTTCCGGTTATATTAAGCAGCCCTTCATTGACATCTAAATTTTTCAATTGTAAATTATCGCCTCTAACAATTAAATAACCCATTACTGTTTCGATTAAAAACTCAGCATGATCAAAACTATCTATTTCTTTTACACCGGTTAGTTCAAGCTCTGAACGATTAATCATTTTCATTTCATGTTCTTTTGTTACTGGTTGTCCGACATGACGTTGGAAATTTTCGATGGTCATCACCCTCCTTCGTAATACATCATTATGACGAAGAAAGGTAAAATAGACCTCTACTCGCGGGTGATTTTTTCTTCTTTTATAACGTGATACAATTGCTCAGCATTTTCTTTACGAACATGTTCTTTAAGATCGACGACTTCAACCGTTAGTAACGTTTGTCCAAATTGAATGCTTACTTCATCACCAACAGCAAGTCTCGTTCCTGCCTTTGCTACATTTCCATTGACGTGAATTCTTCCTTGATCCGCTACTTGTTTCGCTAATGTACGCCGTCTAATTAATCGTGAAACTTTTAAAAATTTATCAAGTCGCATGTTATTCCCTCTCCTTCGCTTGCTCCCAATAATGATCCATTTCTTCTAATGTCGATTGTGCAAATGTTTTTCCGGCTTGCGATAGTTTGTTTTCAATAAATTGAAAACGACGCAAAAACTTTTCATTACAAGCTTGTAAAGCAAGTTCTGCATGAATATTATAAAAGCGCATAACATTGACGATGACGAATATTAAATCACCAAATTCTTCCGTCATCGCTTCTTTATCATTACGTGCTACAGCTTCCTCGACTTCTTTAAGTTCTTCCTGAAACTTCTCCCATACATCGGCAACATCTTCCCAATCAAAGCCTACTTTAGCTGCTCGTTTTTGAATTTTTTCTGCCCGAAAAAGAGCTGGTAATTCAGCAGGAATGTTCGTTAAAACCGATTGGTCGTTCTTTGATTCATCTTTTTCTTCACGCTTTAATTCATCCCATGTTTTATGGGCATTTTCTTCATTACCAAAAATTTGTGGATGACGGTGAATCATTTTATTCGTAATCGATAAAACAACATCATCAACGGTAAAATAACCGTTATCTTCACCAATTTGACTATGTAACATTACTTGTAAAAGTAAATCTCCTAACTCCTCAATAATCGCTTCATCATCTTGGTTATTAATGGCCTCAATGAGTTCGTAAGTTTCTTCTAATACATAGGGCCGTAGTGATTCATGGGTTTGCTTTCGATCCCATGCACAGCCATCTGGCCCGCGCAAATAAGCGATAATAGTCCGCAGACGATTAAAGGTATGGTTGAGTAAATGATCGGGAACCGGCGGCACATAAACAGATAATAAATTGCTCGTCGTTACCGTTCGATCAAGGTCAACTAATGGAACAGTTTGCTTTTTCTCAAGTGAACTTCCCACCGCTTCAACAATTGTCACTTCATAATTAGGGGGTAGATCTTCTAACAACGTAAGCTTTATATGGGATGCAACATATTGATCATATACTTGAGAAAAAATAATATGGTTAGAAAAGTTTAATTCATGTCGCTGAAAAGATGTCCCGTCAACAAATTGAAACCCTTCGATAGGATCAATTTGTAAACTCGTAAATAAATCATCTAAATAACTTTGCCCGCCCTTAATTTGCACATTTATATTTTCCTTGAGTAATAATTGTACCGTTTTCTCAGCTAACATCGGATGACCGGGCACTGCATAAATAATATTTTGTTTTTCAGCCGCTTTTAGCAACTGTTGAACAATTTGTTCATATACACGCTCAAAGGATGTTTCTCGTTCGTATAAGTGATCAAACGATTCATAGTTAAGTCCACGTTTTACTAATGATTCTAGGACGGGATGATCTTTTGTGCGCACAAAAAGTTGCCGCTCATCTTTCATTAACATTTCATATATTCCAAGGGGTAACTGTTCGATATCACTAGCTCCTAAACCGATAATTACAATTGAAGGATGCACATTGACACTTCCTTTCATTTATAAAAATTTATAAAAAAACGCGAAAATGGTAAAGCCGCCATTTGATCTAAAGTTAATGCTCGATTTCTCACTAAGACGAGTAAAAAAACAAATGACCCTGAAATGACGATAAAAACGACATATCCGAGTAAAAATAAACGTGATTCAAGTAACGTTGCAGGAGTTACATATTTAAACATAACAATATAAAATATCATTGTTAAAACTGCTTTAGTGAGCGGCTTCCAACGTAACTGTTGCCAAAAAACTTGTAAGGGGAACTTTTTTAGTAATTCAATAAAGACAAGTATCGTTAAACATAACAAACTAAAAACTGTCGCTAACGCACTTCCTGTAATACCTAATAGTGGGACCAAAAATATGTTACTAATCGATTTGACGATAAATGCCAATAAGATATATATAGCTGTTCGTATAATAACACCGGCACCTTGCAAAACAGCAATCGCTGTTACTGACATCGTACTTAAAATAATTGCTAATGACAAAATTTGTAAACTAAATGTGCCACTTAAATCTTTATATAAAAGTAAATTTGTTTCTGGAAAAATTAAAAAAAGGCCCGTTGTCGCTCCGGTTGCTAAATAAAAACTAAACGTCATCGTCTCTGTGAGCGAACGTGTTGACACATGATCAGTTTTCGTTGCTTCTGGAATTAATGTCAGAGCAAAAGATGAACCAATAACCGTTCCTAATTGAATGAGTGGTTGCCCGCGGTCAAATACCCCTTTTGCAACCATCGCTTCATTTTTTGCTAAACCAAAGTTTTGTAAAGCAGGGATAAGTGTTAATGTATCAGCTAGCTGAATTAATAACAAAATCATATGGTTTAATGAGGCGACGAAACCTAAAACAATAATCGCATACATATATTTTTTCCACGGAATTGAAAATGACTCTTTAGTAAACGGTTTGTCTTTAATAAGAAAAATGAGTAAAACGATTACTGCAATACTTCCCGCCAACAAAGCTGCATACGTCGCCCACTCACCAATTTTATAAATACTCGTCAACTTGCCTGAACTATACAAAATTGCTGTAGCTAAAATAATAAACACCCGAACAATTTGTTCACTCACTTGGGAAAAAGCGATCGGTTGCATATGTAATTGACTTTGAAAAACTCCCCTTAATAATGCTGTAAACGGAATAAGTAAAAATACGAGGGAAACCTTTTCAAAAATAGGGGCTAATTGTCCATCGCCTACAAAATACGCTAATCGGTCGGCATTTTTCCACAATATAAATGCGATTAACCCATTGATAATAACTAATAAGAAAAACAACGGTAAGACAAAGTGTGTTAAAGACACTTTTGTGCGATCTCGTTCTACAGTAACTGCTAGGCGAGCAACAGCTGATGGAAAGCCATACAATGCCAAAACTAGCGTCATCCCAAGAATTGGATACACTTGTTGATAAATGTAAAAACCGATATCACCCGTTAAATTTTGTAAAGGAATCCGGTAAGCAGCACTTAACATTTTGCTAATAATACCAGCAACGGTCAATAATAGTGCCCCTTTAACTAGATCGTTCGTCTTGTTTGTTTGCATGGCTGTCGCCTTTCTGAAACATTTTATTCATATGTATTATATATTAACATTGAATGAGACGAACAACAAAAAAGCTATAATTTCATATATTTTTCCATACGAAATTATAGCTATTAATTATTGACAATTGTATTATACGATCAACAAAAAGCATTTAAGTACTTATTCCATTTGCTTCGCTAGAAAGCTAGCTGCTGTATGAATGACCTTTATTTCCGCATCTGAAATTTGTTCATTATTTTCAGCGAAAGTCATTACACATCCAATAGGATCTCCATTGGCAATAATCGGATAAATACAATAACTATCAACTGATTTTTCTTCACCTGCAACTATTTCGACCGGTTCGGACTCTGTTTTTATATCAGGCGCGCGGTCTTCAATAACATATTCAAGCCGTGAACCAATTCGTTTATTTAAATACTCTTTCCTAGAGACACCCGCTAATGCGACAACTTCATCACGATCACATATTAATATTGGAAGTTGTAAAGCTTCGAATAACGCTTCCGCATACTCTGTTGCAAAATCTCCTAACTCATTAATCGGTGAATACTTTTTTAAAATGACTTCCCCTTCACGGTCGACAAATATCTCAAGGGGGTCTCCTTCGCGAATACGTAAGGTACGTCTAATTTCTTTAGGGATAACTACTCTTCCTAAATCATCAATTCTGCGAATAATACCTGTTGCTCTCATATTTGTAAAAGCCCTCTCTTTCTGATGATTGATGAAGTGACATCTTGCGCTCTTGCATACAAATTAAATACACTTTTTGACAAACTTTTAAACAAAAACGCCATTACTTGTTCATACATACGAGTAGTAGTTTTAGTATGAATCATCATAAAAGAATTATACATAAGCAATGTATTATTCTACTACCTATTAACATCAGCTAAGCTTTGCAAAAATTTTAACACTAAATCGTACCGTTCTTCTACGGTATCTTTCGTCCACCGAAAAATTATTTTTAGTTTGTTTTGCGCCGAGCCAAGTTGAATATTTCGACCAGACGAATGGGCTAAATCGAACAACTTGGCACCGTCTACTTTCTGACTGCGTTCTTCTTCGATTAGTACTTCGATTGTTTGTGCCGTTTCAGTAATCGATTCGATGCGTTCTTTGACGGCGTAACTTTTCAATAAAGATACGATAAATAAATGCTCAACTTGTTTGGGATAATCACCGAAACGATCAACAATTTCTTCCCTTAAATCTTCAGCTTCTCTCTTAGAGCGAATTAATTGGAACCGTTTATACATATCAATTTTTTGTCGTTCATCCTTGATGTATGATGATGGTATATATGCATCGATTGCTAAAGAAAGTTTTGGATCAATAGGAGTCACTCGTTCTACATCCCCCACAACCTTTCGGGCATCAATCGCATCCTTTAACATTTGTGTATACATATCAAAGCCGACTGAATCGATAAATCCATGTTGCTGAGAACCGAGTAAATTACCGGCGCCACGTATGGATAAATCGCGCATAGCTAATTTAAATCCTGAACCGAGCTCAGTAAACTCTTTAATCGCTTGTAAACGTTTTTCAGCAACTTCTGTTAAAATTTTATCTTTTTGATAAGTAAAATAAGCATAGGCGATTCGATTTGAACGACCGACTCGTCCTCTTAACTGATACAATTGACTCAATCCCATATGGTCGGCATTATAGACAATTAACGTGTTTACATTCGGAATATCAACGCCCGTCTCTATAATCGTCGTACTTACTAAAATATCGAATTCACCGGCTAGAAATGACAACATAACATTTTCCAGTTCCGCTTCATTCATTTGACCATGGGCAATTCCAATTCTCGCATCAGGTACAAGGTTACTTATGTCCCGTGCCATCCGTTCAATATTTGCCACACGATTGTACAAGAAAAATACTTGACCACCGCGGGATATTTCTCGTTCTATCGTTTCCTTAATAAACATTGGATTGTACTCGACAACATAAGTTTGTACCGGAAAACGATTTTCAGGTGGCGTTTCTATAATCGACAAGTCCCGCACACCGAGCATTGACATATGCAATGTTCTTGGAATTGGTGTAGCAGTTAACGTTAGGACATCTACGTTCGTTTTCATTTGTTTAATTCGTTCTTTATGTTTAACGCCAAAACGCTGCTCCTCATCGACGACGAGTAAACCGAGATCACGAAAATCGACATCTTTAGAGAGCAATCGATGGGTACCGATCACTAAATCGATGGTACCGTTTTTTAATCCCGTTAACGTTTCTTTAATTTGCCCTTGTGTACGGAAGCGACTTAACAAGCCGATGTTTATTGCATGCTCCTGAAATCGTTCGGTAAATGTTTGGTAATGTTGTTGCGCTAAAATTGTTGTCGGTACTAACACCGCAACTTGCTTACCATCAGTAATTGCCTTAAAGGCCGCCCGAATAGCAACTTCAGTTTTCCCATAGCCAACATCACCGCAAAGGAGTCGATCCATTGGGCGTTCTTTTTCCATATCAGCTTTTATTTCGGTAATACATCGTAATTGATCTTCTGTTTCTTGATAGGGGAAGCTTTCTTCAAATTCCCGTTGTAAACTAGTATCAGGTGAAAAAGCATACCCTTTTTGAGATTCACGTTCCGCATACAATTTAATGAGCTCATCCGCGATATCTTCTACCGATGATTGGACACGTTGTTTCACTTTCGTCCATTCGGTGCCACCTAATTTGTAAAGGCGAGGCTTCTTTCCTTCCGATCCGACATATTTTTGCACTAAATCAATTTGATCGATAGGTACGAGTAAACGGTCATCACCAGAATATAAAATGACTAAATAATCTTTATGCAAACCGCTTACTTCAACTGTTTCGATACCGACATATTTTCCAATACCATGACTTTCATGAACGACATAATCCCCAACATTTAATTCTTGGTAACTTTTAATTCGTTCAGCATTAGAAATTTTTTGTTTACGACGTGTACGTTGTGTACGGTGTTTAAACAGTTCATGTTCCGTTATAATGGCTAACTTTTGCATCGGCAATTCAATACCAGAACTAATATTTCCCGTAGTAATTAATAATTGTTTCGTCGGTAACTTAGGAAATTCTACCATTGTGGCAGCGATTTTGTAATCTGCTAAAATCGAATGAACACGTTGCACACGTATTTCATTCGGTGCAACAATGACGACAGAATAATCGGCTTTTTGCCAACGAGCTACTTCTGTTTTCAAAACGTCCATTTGTCCATGAAAATCTTGCATCGCGCGTGATGAAATATTAACGATATTTTTCGGTTGTGTATTCCGAATATGCCGTAAAAATACAGATAAATATAAACGTTGTCTATCCATCTTCGCCCAAATCGTTTGCCAATCAAAAGCGAACGGAAAATCTGGAACCATATCATTATTTTCCAATAAGCTGCTATACCACTCGGCCTCTTCTACATCTAAATGGTTGGCTGTTTCTTGAATACGAATCATTTCATCGAAAATAACGAGTCCATCCGTTGGTAAATAATCTAATAGACTCGTAGATGATTCATATAACAGACCGATATATTTATATATTCCTTGAAAATGTTCGCGTTCTTTTAAACGTTCAATATCTGCTGTAATATTTTGCGAAAGTTGTTCTTTTTCCGTTGTCAATCGTTTTTGTTTTAACACGTTAGCTAAAGCTTGTTCTAATTTTTGAACACCTGTTGCAAAGTCTTCATCTGCTAGCAACAACTCTATCGCTGGTTCGATAACGACTTGTTCGAGCTTATCGAGTGACAGTTGTGTTTCCGCATCAAACGTACGAATAGAATCAACTTCAACATCAAAAAGCTCGATACGAATCGGATGTTCTCTCGTCACAGGATAAATATCAAAAATACCGCCTCGAATACTAAATTCCCCCGGAGTCGTTACCATAGGCACACGTTCATAACCCATGCTTATTAAATATGTCGTATACTTCTCTAAATCAATCGTTTCCCCAACGATAAAGGGTAATTGATATTTTTCCCAATAATGAACAGGGGGTAACATCCGTTTTAAGGCACTAACTGGCGCGATAAGAATACCTGATTTTTTCTCTATCCACTTCGTTAACGCTTCTATACGCTGGCTTCTTAATTCTGGACTAGCTACAGCCATCTCTGAAGCAATATGTTCATTAACAGAATATAAATGAACAGCATCGCCAATAAGTTCATATAAATCTTCATACAATTGCTGTGCTTGCATAAGTTGATGGGTCACTAATAAAATGGGGCGGTCAGTTGCCTGATGAATCATGGCAATAAGCATACTTCGCGAAATACCCGTCAGTCCCGTCACTAGTTGCTCATCTAATTTGTTCGTTATTCCATCAATGACGGAAATAAAATCTTTGTCTAGACTTAAATAGCTTTGAATCCCTTTCATCATTAACCCCCCGTGAAGTATACCTTATGACTCTATTAGTAATTGTTAGTTTTATTAAGGACAAAAACGCTTTGGCTAATGAAACCAAAGCTTGTGAAATATGTTTTATTGAATAAAGTGATCGAGTGCATGATATTCTGGATGTTGATTTAGAGCACTTTCACAATTTTCACAGATGACATGAACCGTAATGTGACCATCTGTTTCGTAGGTGATCATCGCTTCTTGTTCTTCAGGTGTCAGTTGGTCCCAGCCTAAGACTTTAGTGTCGACAACTTTCTCAGCAAGGGTTGCAATCGTATAGTTGCAATGTTTACATTTATAAGTTATCACAAATGAGCTACCTCCTCGGAAATATTCGGTTATTAAAGTTTTTCCGAAAAGGGTTATTTTATACATAAATGCCCATTAATTAAACGTATTCATCACCTGAACAAAATCTTCCTTAAACCACTGTTCACATGCATTAGCTGCTAATTCGATACTTGATTGCACCGCTTCTTCTTGTTCTTTAGAAAATTTATTAAGTACATAATCGACAATTGGTTGGCTGTTCGTTGGTCTACCAATACCAACACGAAGACGTTTAAAATCCTTTGTTGCGAGCCGGTCAATCGTTGAGCGCAAACCATTATGTCCACCATGGCCACCTTTTTGACGTAAACGAATTTTGCCAACTGGTAAATCGAGATCATCATAAATAACGATAATATTTTCTAAATCTATTTTATAATAATCGATAAACGGTTGGATGCAGTCTCCCGAACGATTCATAAACGTTTGTGGTTGTAAAAATGAGATTTTTTCACCTTCGATAAATTCCGTCGTATACAAACCGTTGAACTGTTTTTTCGACAATTGAAAATTATGTCGGCGTGCTAATTCATCAATGACCATAAAGCCAACATTATGACGAGTAGCGACATATTTTTTCCCAGGATTGCCTAAACCAATAATACATTTCATTGCCATCGTCCTTTAATGATTATTTTCATGACATGAAAAACAACCCTCCTAACGTTATCGCACAGGAGGGTTTGTCTGATTCGTATTAGTCTTCTTCAACGTCTTCTTCGTCTTCTTCAGCACCGACAACTTCTGGTTCAATGCTTAAGTCAACATCTGCCGCTTCTTCTTCAACTTCTTCTTCAGGTGGTAATACTGTGGCTACCGCTGTATCAGGTTCATCTAAAATTGTATAATCACCTTCAACTTGTATATCTGCAACAGTAATTGTATCACCAATTTCTAATGTTGAAACATCTATGACGATCTCTTCAGGAATAGCTCTCGGTGTTGCACGGACTTGTAATTCAAAGAGTGGCTGTTGTAAAATACCACCTTCACGAGCACCTTCAGCTTCTCCTTCAAGACGAACGATAACTTCAACATCCATCTCTTCTGTTAAGTCGACGATATAAAAGTCAGCATGTGTCACTTCATCTTTAACCGGGTGCATTTGATAGTCATATAACATGACATCAACTGTCTTACTATCCTCAATATCTAAAGAGATGATTGCGTTTTGTCCTTCCTCTCTTACCGTACGAATTAACTCTAAGCTGTCAACAGAAATTGTTGTTGACTCCTTATCTTTTCCATAAACAACAGCGGGAATTTGTCCAGCTTGACGTAAAGCTTTTGTTGCTGAACTTTTGAGGTCCTCACGTTGTTTAGCTTTTAATTTTACTGCCATTTCATTAACCTCCAATTATTTACACAAATGCTATTTTCTAGCAAATGTTTTTCACTTATCTTAAATATATATTTTAAAAGTATAGGTTATCTATGCTATTATCTACTATTATTTATTATTTGTAAACATTAATCGAATAAAATACTAACAGATTTCAATTCGTGGATACGAATAATCGCTTCTCCAATTAATGAAGCAACGGAGAGTTGAGTAATTTTACTAATTTGTTTTTCCTCTGGTAATGGAATCGTGTTCGTTATGATGAGCTCTTTAATATTTGATTGTTCGATACGCTCTATTGCTGGACCGGATAAAACAGGGTGTGTACAACATGCATAAACTTCCTTTGCTCCACATTCAATAAGGGCATTAGCGGCAAGTGTAATTGTACCCGCTGTATCAATAATATCATCAATAATTATCGCTGTTTTACCTTCAATATTACCGATAATATTCATCACTTCGGCAACATTTGGTCGCGGTCTTCGTTTATCAATAATACCAATAGGCGCCTTTAAGCGATCGGCCATTCGTCTTGCTCGTGTGACACCTCCGTGATCAGGAGAAACGACGACGATATCTTCTAGTTCCTTATGGGAAAAATACTCCGCTAAAATTGGTACACCTTGCAAATGATCAATTGGTACATCGAAAAATCCTTGAATTTGTGGGGCATGTAAATCAATCGTTATGACACGATGAGCACCAGCTGTTTGTAATAAATCTGCAACGAGTTTTGCTGTAATAGGTTCGCGTGAACGTGCCTTACGATCTTGTCGTGCATAACCATAATACGGCATGACGATATTAATTGAATGTGCCGAGGCACGCTTAAGTGCATCAATCATAATTAATAGTTCCATCATATGTAAATTAACAGGAGCACTAATCGATTGTATGACATATACTTCTGCACCGCGTACACTTTCTTCTATATTAATTTGAATTTCTCCATCGCTAAACGTAGAAACAGTACATTTTCCAAGTGTCGTTCCGATATGATTAGCGATACTTTCTGCTAATTCACGATTCGAATTGAGTGAAAAAACTTTCAAGCTTTCATCCTTATAGCCTGATGTCATAATTATTAACCCTCCGTTAATCTTTCCGATTTTTTAATTTTCGTGCGTAACCCTCTTTGTTCGTCTGCCGAGAGCGTGCAATTCCTAAAGAATCTTCTGGTACATCTTGAGTAATCGTTGACCCAGCCGCAATATATGCATCTTTCTTAATAGTGACAGGTGCGACTAAGTTCGAATTACATCCTATAAAAGCATTATCTTCAATCGTTGTCAAATGTTTGTTCTTACCGTCGAAATTTACCGTTATTGTTCCACATCCAATATTAACATTCTCTCCAAGTTCAGCATCCCCAATGTAACTTAAATGTGGAATTTTACTATGTTCTCCAATATTCGCTTTTTTCACTTCAACGAATTGACCAACTTTGACATGTTTCCCAATAACTGATTCGGGACGAACGTTTGCAAAGGGACCAACTTCGGCGTAATCGTTAATATAACTTTCCCTAACGACACTGCGATTAACCGTCAAATGATTACCAATTGTACAATTGTCTATATCGGTATGTGGTCCAATAATATTATCTGAGCCGATATTCGTTTTACCCGAGATCATCGTTCCTGGATAAATAACTGTATCTTGACCGATAACAACATCAGGACCGATATACGTATTTGCAGGGTCAATAATTGTTACACCATTTCTCATATGTCCTTCTAAAATACGATGTTTCATTATTTTTTCTGCTTCCGCTAATGCGATACGGTCATTAATTCCCATTGTTTCATCAAAATCATCCGTGACATATGCACTCACTTTTTCCGAAGCTTTACGTAAAATTTCGATAACATCCGGTAAATAATATTCACCTTGTGCATTATCGTTTGATACATTTTGTAAAGCTTCAAATAAAGCAACATTGTCAAAGCAATATGTTCCCGTATTAATTTCATCGATGAGCAATTCTTCTTCTGTAGCGTCTTTATGTTCTACAATTCGCTCAACTTCACCTTGTTCATTACGAACAATGCGTCCATATCCTGTTGGGTTAGGAGCTTTAGCCGATAAAATAGTCGCTTTTGCTCCAGTCTCTTCATGATGTTTGAGCAACGATTTATATGTTTCAGCTGTAATAAGCGGCGTGTCACCACAAACGACTAATGTGGTCCCTTGCTTATTTTGTAAAAGTTCTTCCGCTTGCAAAACTGCATGACCCGTACCTAACTGTTCTTCTTGAATGACGAATTTACTCGAATTACCGATCCGCTTCATAACTTCTTCCGATCCATGTCCGACAACTGTAATTAACGTCTCAAGCTCCAATGATTGAAGTTGTTTAATTACATGAAGCACCATCGGTCGTCCGGCAACAGGATGAAGAACTTTGTAAAGTTTTGACTTCATCCGCGTTCCTTGGCCCGCCGCTAAAATAACAGCAAAACGTTTTGCCATGAGAGTTACCTCCATTCTATTTGTCCATTATTGAATATATCTTAAATACTCTCTCATTTCAATAAATGTCACACATCTTTTACAAAATTCAACAATCATTAACGAACATTTAATATATAACAATTTTTAATCTATGTAAAAACAAAAAAAGAAGGCTAATCTTATACAGATTAGTCCTCTTATTAATCGCTTACATTAAATTTTAAGAAACCCCTGCTTCTTCAAAATCGTCTTCAGACTCCCCCTCACGGCGGTATTCTTCCAATACAGCGTCCTGGATTTTTGCTCGCGTACTTGAATTAATCGGATGAGCAATATCCCTAAACTCTCCATCCGGAGTACGTTTAGACGGCATTGCTACGAATAATCCATTGTTACCATCGATGACGCGAATGTCATGTACGACGAATTCATCATCAAAGGTAATCGAAGCGATCGCTCGCATTCTTCCCTCTGTATTTACAC
>DATGSQ010000018.1:0-7561 GCA_035302425.1 Bacillota bacterium
GGTAAGAAGTGTGTTACCGGATCTCCTGATAATCGTATTAAGAAAAACACAGCCGTAAGTGCTAATAAAATAACTAATACGACCTGTAAAAGTCTTTTAATAATATAATCTAGCATGACAAAACCCCCTTTGTTCGGAAACGCCGTTCAAAGATTTTTTTATAATATAATTACATCTGCTTAAAACAGTATTTCAAAGATTTACAAAATAAATAGGGGGAAGGTAGCTCCCCCCTACTAGTAAACAATATTTACTATTCCCATGAAGCTTCGAAAACGTAAATTTGTTCATCCACACGTGGTGAGAAGTTTAAATTTTCACGAATAGCATATAGATCAGACTGTTGCCATAGTGGTACCCATGCTGCTGTTTCAACGATCTCATGTTGTATTTCGGCAAACTTTTCAAAGCGTTCGTCAGCGTCAAAGGTTTCGTTTGCTTCTTCAATCTTTTGCTCAAGACCTTCTTCATAATAACTGCTATAAGGTTGGTCTTTCATAAATAAAGGTTCGATATTACTTTGAGCATCAAAGGATGGTCCCCAACCTAAAATGAACATATCTTTCATTTCTCTATTTTGGATTTTCTCTAAATGAGTTCCCCACTCATTAACTTCAACATTTACTGTCACACCAATTTTTTGTAATTGTGAAGCAATCGCTTGTGCAACGTGGGAATCCATAGGATATCGACCACTTGGTGTTTCTAATGTTAATGTTAATTCTTCTGGTTCATAGCCAGCCTCTTTTAATAATTCAACTGCTTTATCTGGGTCATATCCATAATCTTTTGTTTCTACATATCCATCATGAATGGATGCGAGTACACCAACAATTTTTGAGCCATGACCATTTAAGATTGCATCTAAAAGTTCGTCAACATCCACAGCGTAGTTAATCGCTTGTCTTACTTTCTCATCTTGCATTGGGCCATCATAGAATGTATTTAAAGCTACATAGTTACGTCGTGAAGATGAAACTTCCGCGACTTTTGAGTTTTCAGCATTTTTGATTTCTTCAACTGTGTCGACTGGAACGTTTTTAAACATGTCAATTTCGCCACTTAAAAATGCAGATAATCTTGAACTAAACTCTGGAATGTAACGAAACTCTAAATGTTTAATAGCTGGTTCACCTAACCAGTAATCTTCAAAGGCTTCAAGTTTTAAGTGGTTATCCCGTGACCACTCAACAAATTTATATGGTCCTGTACCAATTGGATTTTTAGAAGCCTCTTCAAGGCCAACTTCTTCAATATATCCAGGTTCAATAATGTTTAGGTCGGTAGTAATTCTCTCAATTAAACCAGCTGCGGGTTCATTTGTTACAACTTCTACTTCGTAATCAGAAATTACTTTTACTTCTTCAATCATCGTCCAACGTGAACGATAAAAGGAATTGTTTTCTTCATCTAAAATGAAATCAATACTATATTTGACAGATTCTGCATTAAAGTCTGCGCCATTATGGAACTTAACGCCTTCTTGTAATTTAAAGCGCCATGTTAACTCATCGATATTTTCCCATTCTGTAGCGAGTTTTGGTATATACTCACCAGTTTCTCCATCACGATCAATTAAACGATCGTAAATATTACTAATTTGTGCATCGGTTACATAGTTAACATCAGTATTTGCCATTAATGTTTCTGCGTCTGATTCAAAACCGATAATTAAGCTATCTTTTTCTTCTCCATCAGTAGCTGATTCATCAGAAGTTCCTGTATTTTCATCACTTGTTCCTTCAGTACATGCGGCTAAAACGAATGCTGTACTAATGGCTACTAAAAATAACAAAAATCTTTTCATACTTGTCTCATCCTTTGTTGTTATTATTTAAAATTAATTCTATTTGTTTCATCGCTTTAATAAGCTTTGTAACATCGTTTTCATCAACATGTTTGATCATATGTTGAACGTTTTCATCAGCTTTAAAACTAAGTTCTTCTAATACATCACGTCCTTTCTCAGTTAATTCGATATATTGTACCCGGCGATCTTCTTCAGATGGCCTTCTTTTAATCACATTATTACGCGAGAACTTTCTAATAATTCTGCTTATGTAACCCTTATCAAAATTGAAGTAATTAGTTAAATACGAAGCCGTGCAATTTTTAGTATGGCTAATTTCGTATAAAATCATCGCTTCGGTTGCAGAATACGAACTAACATCCGTATACATTGAAAATAAACCCATCATTCTTAAATAAAATCTATTAAACTGTTTAATGTCTTGTATTTTTCTCTCCATATGCTCATCCTTAATTTTTTAACTAAAATAATCATAGAATGATTAGTTGCTTTTGTCAACTATTAAATTTTACCTGTTTAAAATTTATACGAATTTTCATATAGAAAACCTATTATTATCGACATTAGTAACCTTTGCAAAAAAATCACCTTTCGCTAAATGTTAACGAAAGGTGATTTTCATAGACTTATATTTTTTATAAAATGACACCTGCAATTACACCAAAAATGAAAATCGGAATATTGTAATGAACAAACGTCGGTACACACGTATCCCAAATATGATGGTGCTGTCCATCGACGTTTAAACCGGCTGTTGGTCCAAGGGTACTGTCAGAAGCTGGAGAACCAGCATCACCAATTGCTCCCGCAGAACCGATTAGAGCAGCTGTTGCTAATGGACTAAAGCCCATCGCCAAACAAAGTGGAACAAAAATAGCCGCAATAATTGGTATCGTTCCAAAGGATGTACCAATTCCCATCGTCACGATAAGACCGACAGTCATCATCATTAATGAGGCAAATAAATGGCTATCACCTAACCAAACACTTGCTGCTTCAACAAGTTCAGTAACAGAGTCAGTTTCTGTTAAAATCGTTGCATAACCCGAAGCAATCAGCATGACAAAGGCAATTGCACCCATCATTTTTACCCCTTCTTCAATGACAACATCACCGCTTTTCCAGGGCTCAGCTCTTAAGATAAACATCGTGAAAATACCACCTAATGATGCGATAACGAGGGATTCAAAAACGATTTGTAAAACTAAAGTAATAATAATAGCGATCATTGTAGCAAAATGTTTCCATTCCCACGGTTGTTTATCTTGCTTTTCGATTTCAGCAATATCACTCGTAAATTGTGTTTCAATTTGCTCATACTCACGATCTTTTCGATAAGTGACTAGCACGGCAATAATTAATCCAAGTAACATTCCCGCTACTGGAAGAGACATCGCTAAGAAAATTTTCGACAGTTCTATTTCCATTCCATTTGTAGCCATTTCGTTCACAATAATATTTTGGAATATTAATCCAAACCCAATCGGTAGCAACATGTAAGGTGCTTTTAAGCCGAACGTTAAAGCTGTAGCAATGGCACGTCTGTCAACTTTCATACGATCAAAAACGTTTAACAGTGGCGGAATAAGTATTGGGATAAAGGCAATGTGTATTGGTACGACGTTTTGTGATAAACTGGCAAGACCAGCAAGAGCAAATAAAACGACTCCACGCTTTCCGCGGATAAATGGTAGTATACGACGGATTAGAAATGTAATTACACCTGTACGAGCAATCATGACGGCAAAAACTCCGAGTAAAATATAACTTAATGCAGTTTCCCCTTGTCCACCAAGACCGCCAATGAGTAATGATACTGTATCGACAACATTTAACCCCGCCATTAAACCACCAATAATACTAGCTATAAGTAATGCAAAAATAACGTGAATCCGTAATAAACTTAAAATAACTAATACAATGACAGAAACAACTACCGGATTCGATAACACTTTTTTCACCTCCCTTTAAAAATATAGTTTCACTCTTGTTGACTAACTAGCAGTTTACTAAAAACAAAACACTTTGAAAATACTAGGTCATAAAAGCAAAAACGCTATCGGCGTTACGATAATAATCGTTAAAATCGTTCGCTCAATCCAAATGACAATTAATTTCGGTACACTAATTGGAATATCCGTTGATAAAATAACAGGAATTGTCGCCGAGAAAAACAATATAGCAGATACTGAAACGGTTGCAATAACGAACTTTGTAATTAGTGGTGCATCTACAACTAATAGGGCGGGTAAAAACATCTCAGCTATTTCCATTGAAGCTGCTTTAGCCGCTAACATTGGCTCGGGTACTTGCATAATCCACGTAAATGGTAGAAATATATACCCTAAAATATCAAAAGTAATTGTAAATTCAGCCAATACTAAACCTAATAAACCGACAGATAAAATTGAAGGTAATGTAGCCGCAGCCATTAAGACACCATCACGAACATTCATCCAAATATTTTTATACAATACAGGTGCTCGTTTAGTAGCTTTAATCGCTTCATCAACAGCCACTTTGAAACGATTTTCTCTAATAACTTCCTCTGGGTCACCTTTACCTTCATAATACTTTAAGCTCGTTCCACGAATCGGCCAAATCCTAACCGTAATTGCGGTAACTAAAAACGTAACGATTAAAGTAACCCAAAAGTATAAATTCCAAATGTGCATTAAATCTAATGTCCTTGCAATAATAACCATAAATGTAACTGACACGGTAGAAAAGCCTGTTGCAATAATTGTTGCTTCCTTAACATTGTATTTCCCTTCTTTATATAGTCTATTAGTAATTAACAAGCCTAATGCATAACTTCCAACAAAAGATGCAACAGCATCAATTGCCGAACGTCCAGGCGTTCCCCAAATCGGTCGCATAATTGGCTGTAGAAAAACACCAATAAACTCTAACAATCCATAACCGACGAGTAACGCTAAAAAAATCGCTCCAATTGGCAATAAAACTCCAACAGGCGTTACTAAACTATTAAACAAAAAGGGTCCCATATTGTCATTAAATAGCCAACTAGGGCCAAATTCAAAAATCAACATTAATGCAACTAATAAACCAATTAATTTGAAAAAAGTTAAAATAATATTGACAAGATTTTTATTCCAGGACTTATTAATAAAAGGATGTACAGCCCCAAGTAAAATTACTATTAAAATATAATAAGGTATTAAATCTGGGAATGTTTCCCTAAAAAATGTTACCATGTGATCGAGCGGAATTGTTCGTGTGTCGTTAATTGTTATCGGAACAAAAAAGGCGAATATTCCTACAATACTAAATCCTATAAATTTTGCGAAATCAGCGGGTGTATGAGTCTTTTTAATTTCATTAGATGGTTTAGATTCTTTGGATGGTTGAGCCATCTTATTTCCCCCTTATATTATTTATTTGAGATATAAAAAAGGCTCAGATATTTAAAATTCATCGAGCCTTTCCTGGTGAAAACTTAAATATTTAATTGTGTATTTTTTACGACTGAAATTCCACCTTTTATAACTGTGTCCACATGGTTCATCCCATAGTGATAAGATAACATTAAGTAATTTGGCACATCGAATATCGTTAAATCTCCTGCTTTTCCTTCTTCAATACTTCCGATCGTATCAGCTTGTCCAATTGCATGGGCTGCGTTAATTGTTGTTGCTGTAATGACTTCTTCAGGAGTCATTCCCATATTTAAACAACCGAGATTCATAATAAATGGCAAGGAAATCGTTGGCGATGAACCTGGATTTGCATCGGTTGATAAAGCTACAGGAACACCACTGTCAATCATTTTACGTGCGCGTGCATATTCAGCCATTAAGAAAAAGGCTGTACCTGGAAGTAAAACACCGATGACACCTTTTTCTGCCATCTGTTTAATTCCTTCATCGGAAGCTTTTAGTAAATGATCGGCTGATATTGCACTAACTTCTGCTGCTAACTCTGCCCCTCCATAAGGTTCTATTTCATCAGCGTGTATTTTTGGAATAAGATCATATTTTTTACCCGCTTCTAAAATACGTTTCGATTGTTCGGGCGTAAAAACACCTCGTTCACAAAACACATCATTAAAAACAGCTAACTCTTTTTCCGCAACAATCGGTAACATTTCATCGATCACATAGTCGACAAAATCATCAGGATTATCTTTATAGTCCATAGGAACCGCATGCGCACCCATAAATGTTGAAACAAGATCTAGCGGATGATCTTCATTTAACTTTTTAGCAACTTCAAGCTGTTTCAATTCGTCTTCAACCGTCAAACCGTATCCACTTTTCGCTTCGATTGTCGTCACACCGTGGAGTAGAAATTGGTTCATTCGTCGTTTTGACTGTTCATAAAGCTCTTCAAAACTCGCTTGTTGTGTCGCCCGCGTAGTTGCATGTATG
This sequence comes from Bacillota bacterium, assembly GCA_035302425.1. Lineage (GTDB taxonomy): Bacteria > Bacillota > Bacilli > Bacillales > Amphibacillaceae > CALAMD01. Next base: position 6,202 of record DATGSQ010000018.1, read on the forward strand.
CCACCGCCTGCATTCATAATTTCCATATATGTTTTTCCTTGCAGACGCATTGCATATTCATTTTCCCTCGACCCGGCATAAACGATATGTGTGTGGGGATCGACTAAACCGGGAGTAACGACTTTCCCCGATGCATCGATATGTTCAGCACGTTCCCACAGGGATTCATATTCAGATCTTATATGATCATGTTGTCCAACAGCTAAGATTTTTCCATCTTCAATTATTACTGTGCCATTTTCAATGATATTAATATCACCCATTTTATCTCTCGTTGCTGGCTGTTCGCTATGGCCACTGACTGTAATTAGTTGTGTAGCATTGCTAATAATTAAAATGCTTGTCATGCTTTACCTCCTCTTATAGTATATTCAGACATAATTTTTTGTCTGCAACTTTGTTACTTTTCGTTTTAGGCGGACGCTTTCCGCGGGCACAGCTTCAGCTCGTACTGTTTCGACGCACAGGACGTGCTAGTGCCGACGGTGGTCACAGGACGTGACCGTACTTAGTCGGCCCGCAGGAGTCGCCGCCTACGCTCAAAGTAACTCTTCCAGCGATAAATTACTATATTTGTAAACACAAAAATTATGTTAAAAAACCCTTAGACGTTGTGTGATATTCCTAGATAATGATTGTAAGGATCATGAAAGGAATCCCACAAACTATTCAATCGATCCCAAGTGTTGGACCAGTATTTACAGCTGGTACTTTTGCCGAAATCGGCCAAATAGAACGCTTTGCAAACGAAGCGAAAATCGCCATATATGCCCGACTTTACTGGTGAAAACACCAATTGAGACGTTTTACAACTGATAATACATCTTTATCACGTAATGGTAATCAAATAATTTTTTAGGAAGAGGGACGATTCGATTGCCTGCCCTCTTCCTATATACATCATTGTTTGTTTATTTATCTAACATTGGAATATGAATTCCTTTTTCCCGTGCAGTCTGTTTGGCAATTTCATAGCCTGCATCAGCATGACGAACGACACCCATTCCTGGGTCAGTTGTTAAAACGCGCTCTAAACGAGCTTCAGCTTCCTTCGTTCCATCAGCGACGATGACCATCCCCGCATGAAGTGAATACCCCATACCGACACCGCCACCATGGTGAACACTAACCCAACTAGCTCCACCAACACTATTAATTAGCGCATTTAAAATCGGCCAATCAGCGACAGCATCACTACCGTCTTTCATTGATTCTGTTTCCCGGTTTGGTGATGCTACAGAGCCTGAATCTAAATGGTCACGTCCGATAACAATTGGTGCTTTTAATTCACCAGATGCAACCATATCATTCATAATTTTACCAAAACGGGCTCTTTCACCATATCCGAACCAACAAATTC
>DATGSQ010000019.1:0-25313 GCA_035302425.1 Bacillota bacterium
TCATCTATTCAGGATCAGCAAGAAAAGGGTCCAAAACTAATTGTTGAAAAAGGTGAAGGGATTTATTTAACGGATATTAATGGGAACACATATATTGATGCGATGTCATCGTTATGGAATGTAAATATTGGCCATGGTCGAATGGAGCTTGGAGAAGTCGCTAAGGAACAAATGGAAAAGCTCGCTTTTAGCTCAACATTTTCAACGTTCAGTCATGAACCGGCAATTCTTTTAGCGGAAAAAATTGCTTCATTAGCTCCAGAAGGGTTAAACGGAGTATTTTTTACATCCGGGGGTTCAGAATCTAATGATTCAGCGTTTAAGTTGGCACGTTACTATTGGAAGTTACAAGGTAAACCGGAGAAACATAATATCATTTCATTGAGACGTGGTTATCATGGCGTTGCAGCGGCATCAACGAGTGCAACAGGCATTCCAGAATTTTGGGAAATGGCGGGCCATATGATGACAGGTTTCACTCACGCAAAATCCCACTACGAACAAACGACAGAAGAAGCGATTGAATCGATTCGTAAAATTATCGAACATGAAGGGGCACATACGATTGCCGCCTTTATCGCAGAACCTGTCCAGGGTGCTGGTGGTGTCCTCATTCCACCAGATGATTACTTCCCTGAGATTCGAAAACTTTGTGATGAGTATGATATTTTATTTATTGCCGATGAAGTCATTACAGGTTTTGGACGAACAGGAAAAATGTTCGGTTTAGAAAACTATGGTGTTGTTCCGGATTTAATGACCTTTGCAAAGGGTGTGACGAGTGGCTACATTCCTTTAGGCGGGGTTATTGTTTCAGATCATATTCATAATGTTTTTAAAGAAAAGTCAGTTGGGACATTGTTTCATGGATTTACGTATAGTGGGCACCCAACAGCAGCGGCTGTCGCTTTGAAAAACATTGAAATTATTGAAAAGGAAAACCTTGTAGAAAATTCCCGTCTGATGGGTGAATATTTGTTAAAACGTTTTAAACAATTAAAAGAACGTTTTAACATTGTAGGGGATGTACGAACTCTTGGGCTTTTAGGGGCTGTAGAGCTTGTGAAAAATCCCGAAACGAACGAGCGTTTCTCGCCTGATTTACAAGTTGTTGCTAAAGCTATTGATGCCCTTCATAAGCGTGGCGTCATTTGCCGTTCAGTCTCCTATGATAGTACAGATATTATTTGTTTTTCACCACCGCTTATTATTACGAAAGAACAAATTGATACGTTAACTGAAAAATTAGCTGATGCAATTGAACATGTGCAAAAGGAATTAGGTTTATAATGATGAGCAAACTAATCACCTATCGGTAAACTTATGATAGGTGATTTTTTACTGCTCTTCTTTAAAATAACAATCAGATTGCTATAATAGATGTAACAGTATGCACGTTTGGAGGTTTTTTAAATGAAAGTTTTCGTCAATGATAATACGCTATCGTTAATAGTTGGTGATATTACGGAGCAGCCGACAGATTTTATTGTGAATGCTGCAAATGGTTCCCTCCTTGGTGGTGGAGGTGTTGATGGGGCAATTCATCGGGCAGCTGGTCCAAATCTTCTAGAGACGAATAAACAAATTCGTAAACATTTGTTAAACGGTGAGTATTTACCGACAGGGGAAGCCGTTGTCACGAAAGGTTTTAATTTGCGAGCAAAATATGTCATTCACACGGTTGGTCCTGTATGGGAAAATAAAGGTACGGAAAAACAATTACTCGCTAATTGTTATCGAAATAGTTTGTCATTAGCTTATATATTGGATGAAAAGATGCAAGAAGCAATTGACCAAAATAGTGGCTTTTTAAGTCGTAATCTAACATCAAAAAAAGTTTCACAAAATAAAACAACGAGTATTTCTTTTCCTTCTATATCAACAGGTGTTTATCGATTTCCAATTGAACAGGCGGCAAAAGTTGCTCTAACGACGATTTATGATTTTTTACAGGAATATTCTTTCGGTCATGTTACAATGACTTTATTCGCGGAGAGTGACTTTGCTGTTTATAAAAAAGTTTTAACTGAAATTGCTGAAAGCCGTAAATCTTAATTAAAATCTTTTTGCTCGGAGTGTGCAATTTGACTGATTCTTATTATATACTTTTCCAACAATTTAATATTGAACAAACCGAATGTATACGAAAATGTAATAATCTATATAACATTTTATTAAGTTAGTTGATGAAGATGAAAAACATTTTTTCTAGTTTGCTGCAAATAGTTGTTATTGCTTTTGCCATTTTACATTTTTTCACTTCGGTTTTTTCTGTACCACTCTTTGTCCATGCATTAAGTGTGGGCGGTCTTCTCGTTGTATTATTTAGTGCACTTAATCGTTCAATATTACGGCACAAATTACCCCTTAGTTTGTTTATAATTGGCATAATTATTATGAAGTTTGCTAACATTTCACTCATTGAAGGAATTTTTCAAGGAATCATTCAAATGCGTGATATGGTCGGTTTATTAATCGTCATTCCGCTCATTAGTTGGGTGTTACGGGAAGAGCCGTACGTTGAGGACATTATGGCCTATTTTCATAAATTTATTACGACGAGCCGCCGTTTTTATTTTGGCTTAACAGCTTTCACCCAAATTATCGCATACTTCTTATTGTTTGGTTCGATTCCAATGATGTATCAATTCGTTCAAGTTATTTTAAAGAAACAGACCGGTGATATTTGGGAAAATTTCAAAGGAACCGCTATTTTGCGTGGATTTGCTTTATCAACTTTGTGGGTGATGAGTATCCCGAGTTTTATTTATGCGGTTGAAACATTAAATGCATCGTTATGGAAAACAATATTACAAGGCTTTTTCATCGCTATGCTCGGAACAAGTTTAGCTGTCTTTTTAGCTGCTCGCCAAGAAAAACGCTATGGGGTAAACTTGACACCGGTTTTACAAAAGGCGCTAAGCTCACTTCTTCAACAAGCTTCAAGGCCAGCGGTGCAACGGAAAAAAGTCATCGAATTCGTCTGGTTATTTATTACATTATTTGGGTCGATTGTTTTAATTCATGTCTTCTTTCATGTTAGACTTATGTTAGTTATACCGAATGTTATTATCCTTTGGACGATTCTCTTTTATATATATAAGCGACGTCTTAATCGTTTACGTAATGTTATTAAAGTATATGTTAAAAAAGATATTCCGAATCAATCGTATCAATTAAGTATTATGCTTTCAGTTGGTGTACTTATATATGCGTTAAACCAAACAGATTTTGCCAAGTATGTTGTTAGCGGTTTATACGAACTACAAAGTACACTACCATTTTTAAATGTTCTATACTTATTGCCATTTGTCATTATTATTCTCGGTCTATTTAGTTTAGGACCGTTAACTGTTATGGTTCTAGTTGCGGGAATTTTAGAACATATGGATATTCCGTTCCCACCTGAGTTAATTGTTTTAGCAATTTCATCAGGAAGTGCTATTTCAATCGTTATTTCGCCGTTAATTATGCCGGTGATTGTTCTAAGTGCTTCAAATGGTTTAAGTTTATGGAAAAACGGTTTACAATTTAATTATAAATTTGCGATTGCTTTATATGTTCTCGTGCAAGTATATATTCAAACGATCGTTTATTTGTGGCTATAAAAGGAGGTTATTGCGATGGAATTTATTACTTTACATTCAGTCATTTTCATCTTCTCTGTAATCTTTGCATTAATCGTTTTATGGCAAATTATTCCGCCGCGTGGTGTCGAGCAAATTACAGTTGATAAGCTGTTAGAATTGTTAGCGGAAAAAAATGATACTTATCAATTTATTGATATTCGTTCACCGGAAAAGTTTGAACGTCTCCACGTGTACGGTTTTCGTAATATCCCGCTGAATGATTTAAAAAAAGAAATTGGCACACTGTCAAAGGACAAAAAAGTTGTCGTCATTTGTCAACGAGGTATTTATGGTAATGAAGCCTGTCGTATTTTAAAGCGACGTGGATTTTCAGATTTAGCAAATGTACGTGGTGGAGTTGTTAGTTGGGAACCACATGATTAAATGATCTAAGTAGAGGTAAATATATGAAAAAGTTTCATCGACTGCTCGCTTGGACACTCGTTTTATGTTGGATGGGTATGATTTTTTACTTATCACATCAACCGGCGACTGTTTCAAGTGAATTAAGTTCTAGTATCACACAAATATTTATTCATGTTATTGAGATAACTTTACCTTTTGTTCAATTACAACAAGAAACATGGCATTTTTTGATTCGTAAAAGTGCTCACTTTATCGCTTATTTAATGTTAGGCATTTTTATTATTCATGCCTTGTATGTAAGCGATTTACGACGTTATGATGGGATTATAATCGCAATTGCAATTTCATGTTTCTATGCGATTTCTGATGAAATTCATCAAATATTTATCCCAGGGCGTAGTGGGGAAATTAGAGATGTTATGATTGATACGTTCGGTGCGACAAGCGGTATTTTGCTTTATCGTTTGTTCGTATTATTTTTTTCTAAGAGAAAAAGTGTTAAAGTAAAGTAAATTTCTTGCTCATTTATTTGAGAATAAGCGACAGTTAATTTTACCTTATGTTAGAATATAAGTTCAGATGATTTTTATTTAAAGGGAGTGTATTCGTTTGGAGATCAAACCTTCAACAAAAATGTCAATTTTCTCACCAGCAATATTCGGGGATTTAAAAGCTGCCGCGGAGCGAAAAAAAGCTTCAGGTGCGCAAGTATACGATTTAAGTTTAGGGAGTCCGGATTTACCACCAGATGTTATCGTTCGTGAAACTTTAGCCGAGCGCAGTCAACAGGCAAATATGTACGGATATACCCTTGGTGGGATTCCTGCATTTAATAAAGCGGTAAGTGACTATTACAAACGGCGCTCAAATGTTGATCTCAACCCGGAAACAGAAGTTTTGCAAACGATGGGTAGTCAAGAAGGACTCGTTCATTTACCATTAGCCTTTTGTAACGAAGGGGATGTTGTTTTAACGACAAATCCAGCATATGTTGCTTATGAAACGGGTATTAAATTAGCAGGTGCAGAGCCTTATGAAATGCCATTAAGAGCGGAAAATGCTTTTTTACCAGCGCTCGATGATATTCCGCAAGATATCGTCAAACGTGCGAAAATGTTAATTCTTAATTTGCCAGGTAATCCTGTGCCAGCAATGCCGACAGAACAGTTTTTCACAAAAGTTGTTCAATTTGCGAAAAAGCATAACATTTTAGTTTTACATGATGCTGCCTATTCGGAATATTATTTTACTGGCGATCGCCCGCTAAGTTTTTTAGCAACTGATGGTGCGAAGGATGTCGGTTTAGAAATTAATTCATTATCAAAAAGTTTTAGTTTAGCGGGAGCACGCATTGCTTACATCGCTGGAAATGAACAAATGATTCGAATTATGAAGGAGTTAAAGTCAAATTTAGATTATGGGACATTTCAACCGATTCAAGAGGCGGCAATTGTTGCTTTGAATCACGCGGAAGAAATTACCGATCGTTTACGAAAGGTTTTTTCTAAACGTCATGAAATTATTATGGCGGGCATTAAGGAACTTGGTTGGGAAGCTACCCCATCAAAAGGTGGTATGTTCGTCTGGGCGAAATATCCGTATGAAATTGATGATAAATCCTTCGTTTTTGAGACGATAGATCAAGTTGGTGTCGTTATGGTGCCGGGAAGTATTTTTGGCTCTGAGGGTTCAGGATTTGTCCGCATTGCTCTCGTTCAAGATGAACATATTTTACAAGGTGCGATTGAGCAATTAAAAAAGTTTAATCTTTAAAAATGGCAATTATAAAATAGTATCGGAGGATAACATATGTTTGAAGTGAAACAATATTCGGGACAACGTGAAAAAGATTACGAGCTTGTAATACGACAATTACAGGCCCTTATTGAAGATGACGATGATGAAATATCAGTATTAGCGAATGTTGCTGCATTACTTAACCAATTTTTAGATGAAATTAATTGGGTCGGCTTTTATCTTTGGAAAAAGGATGAACTCGTTCTTGGGCCTTTCCAAGGATTGCCGGCTTGTACTCGAATTGCTTATGGAAAAGGTGTTTGCGGTACTTCTCTTAAGGAGGAAAAAACGATGCTCGTTCCTGATGTAAACAAATTTCCTGGTCATATTGCATGTGATGCCGCAAGTCAATCAGAAATTGTCGTGCCAATGTTCATCAATGGACAACGATATGGTGTTTTAGATGTCGATAGTCCCGTACTTGAACGTTTTGACAACGTCGATCAAACATATTTAGAAAAATTCGTCGAAATACTTATACAACATCTAGAGAAAATATTACATGACTAACTATCATTTAAAGGTATAAAAATCATTTATGAAGGAGTGTTCTTAGTTTGTTTACAATTGACAAAATTACGATGCATCATGTAAATATGCGCATGAAAAACCCCTTTACGACGAGTTTTGGGACGGAACAAGATCGCTCATTTTTAGTATTAGAAGTTGAAAGTGATCAAGGTATCATTGGTTGGGGTGAATGTGTTTCATCGAGCCGCCCCCTTTATATTGAAGAGTTTACAACCGGCGCTTGGCACATGCTTGAAGAACATTTAATTCCTTTAGTACTCAAGCAAACTTTTTCCCATCCCGATGATCTACAAGAAATTTTTGCACCGTTTAAACGAAACCATTTAGCGAAATCAGCGATTGAAGGAGCTATTTGGGATTTATATGCTAAAGTGAATGGACAAACGCTTTCTGAAGCCTTAGGCGGAACTAAACAGGAAGTTGAAGTCGGTGTAAGTTTAGGTATTGAAGATAACTTGCAAGATTTGTTACGCAATATTGAGGAAAAGGTCGATGAAGGCTATAAGCGAATTAAAATAAAAATTAAACCAGGTAAAGATATCGATGTGTTGCACCATGTTCGTGATCATTACCCAGAAATTCCTTTAATGGTCGATGCGAATTCTGCGTATACACTTGATGATATTGATACATTAAAAGAGATGGATCAATTCGACTTAATGATGATCGAACAACCATTAATGGCTGGCGACTTAATAGACCATGCAACGTTACAAAAAGAAATCGAAACACCTGTTTGTTTAGATGAAAGTATTCACTCCTATGAAGATGCCCGGCAAGCAATCGCTTTAGGTAGCGGCAAAATTATTAATATGAAAATCGCCCGTGTTGGTGGTCTAACGCAAGCGAAAAAGATTCACGATATGTGTGTCGAGGCAAATATTCCATTATGGTGTGGTGGAATGCTAGAAGGCGGTATTGGACGCCTGCACAATGTTGCGGTTGCATCCTTGGCTAACTTTACATTACCAGGTGACACAGCGTCATCATCACGTTACTGGATAAAGGATATTATTAACCCTGAAGTTGTTGCTGAAAATGGTGTTGTAAAGGTTCCTGAAGGTTTAGGCATTGGATACGATGTTGATCGTGAAGAATTAGAGAAAAACACAGTGAATAAAAAGATTTTTAATTAATAATTAAAAGCTTCCCGCTATAGTGGGAAGCTTTTTTATACGGTACTTATTTTACTTCAGGTAAATTGAGTAGTTCCGGAACAGTGACAAATTTAATGTGATCTTCTTTTAATTTCGTAATAATTTTATCGAGGGACTCAACCGTACCCATTAAGTTCATCGACCAATCCCCACCATCGTGCATAAGAATGATTGAGCCTGGACTTACGTTGCTTAAAACATTATCGGCAATTACATCTGTCGGAAGCTGCTTCCAATCAAGAGAATCAACATCCCAACCGATCCCTTTATTACCTAAATCGTCAAGGGTTTCAACCATTTCTTCATTTAAAGCCCCGTATGGCGAACGAAATAGTTTTGGTTTAAATCCCACGATGTTTTCAATCACTTGTTCCGTTTCCCTTATTTCCCAATCTAGTCGTTCAAGTTGTTCTTTAGGTAAGTTCGGATGCCAATATGTGTGGTTACCAATCGCATGTCCCTCATCATGGATACGCCGAACAATTTCATCATGTTCTTTCGCGCGTGAGCCCATAATGAAAAAGGTCGCTTTTATATCATGTTCATTTAATACATCAAGGATAAGTGGAGTAAAGCGCATATCTGGTCCATCATCGAACGTTAAAGCAACTTCATTGTTATCCCGTGAACCGTGTAAAAACAATACATTAGGATATTTGCGCTGTAATTGATCATTTGAAACAGGGTGTGGTTCACGCACATCTGTTTCCGAGCCACCTTCAAGAACGTACAATTTGTTTTGCTCATCTACTTGTGGTGCTCGTAATCGTTCATGAATAAGGTCATCATTCATATCACTTTGTTGATTGATTGGCGCACAACTTATTAAACTAATAGCCATTATCATAAGTATACAAATTTTTTTCACAGTTATATCACCTAATTTACCGAATGTATTCGTATCATTTGTTAAGTGGAGAAATTTATGTAAATAACTAGCAACATATTTCATTAAGGTCAATAATTTTTTGCAAAAATATGTAGATAAAATGTTTTTACATCGCTAAAATAAACTAAAGGACTCAATTTTTTATGGTAAAGGGAGAGATAAACGTGCATTCGAAAAATATGGCACCATTTGAAGATGCGGCAAAACAATTAATTGCCAAAGAACAAATTCCTGGTGTAAGTTTAGCTTTAGATGAAAAGGGGACGAGAATTTATGAGCATGGTTTTGGTTATCGACATGTCGAGCAACAGTTACCAGTAACACCTGATACGATTTTTGGTATTGCTTCAATGAGTAAATCATTTACGTGTGTTGCCCTTATGCAATTACAGGAAGCGGGAAAGTTGTCAGTCCATGACCCGGTCGTTAAATACTTACCAAATTTTCAAGTTCCACAACATGAATATACCGACAAAATTACTATCCATCACTTAATGACCCATACATCAGGAATTCCACCGTTGAAAACTCATGTATTCGCACGCAAACGAAGTATTGATCAAGACCCTTCTGCAAAAGATTACGGGTTGAATTTAGTAGACAATGAAGGGGAGCCAATTGATACATTTGATCAGCTCATTAATTATTTAGCAACAACTGATTACGAGTTGCTCGGAGAACCCGGAACAGAGTACTGTTACACGAACGATACATATGGTCTTTTAGGCATTATTATTGAAAAAGTAAGTGGTCAATCCTACGAACAATATATAGAAGAACATATTTTCAAGCCGTGTGGAATGACCCGAAGTTTTGTATTACTTGATGAACTTGACAATTATGAAAACGTTACAGAACTTTATGTGAAAAAACAAACGGAAAATGAAAGTATTGTTTATGCAGCACCTTTATGGTGGGATGCTCCAACAATGCGAGCGGCTGGATATATTAAATCAACAGCAAATGACATTTTAAAATATTTACAAAGCTTTATAACAAGTGATGCCAAGCGAAAAATTTTAACTGATACAAGTATTCAAGAAATGTTCAAGCCACACGTTGAATTTGAACGAGGTAAATTTTACGGATACGGCTTTCGTGTTATACCTAATTATATTGATGGGTGCACATTAATTAATCACGGTGGGGGCTTAAAAGCTGTATCATCATTAATGTGTATCATCCCTGAGAAACAATTAACAGGTGTGACATTAACGAATTTATCGGATGTATCTTCCGATCGATTATTACTTGGTGCTGTTCATCAACTGTTTGATAAGCCTTTTAATTATTCACCATTTGTCTATGAAACGAAGGATGCGCCTTTGAAAACTCTAGAAAAAGCTGCGGGAACCTATGAATCGGGTGAAGGGATGAAAGTAACGTTTGTTGTTGATGGAAAACAACTAGCTATTAAGGCGAAAGGTAAGCTAGAGCATTTGCAATATATCGATGAATTAACGTTCGTTATACCAAAAGGCCAACGAATCGTTCGCTTTATTGAAGATGATAATGGTAATATTGTCAGAGTGTTTTATTCGTCACGACAAATTAAAAAAATTATGTAAATCACATAGTTATTCAATATTCAACTTTTTAACAAATATAAGGGGACTAGCTACATTGTTAGTCTCCTTATATTTTTTTATGCGTTTCGCTACATGTTTAGACTCATATTATTCGAACTTCTAAGACTACTAAAAGTTTCCTACTTATTTCAATTCATATGATTTAACACAATATTTTACGACTATTAATCTAGGGCAACAAGTCATTGTGAATAAATTATGCCTAAAACGATTATTTAATTTTTTACAGTTTAATATGTTACGACATTTTAATATGACCGTTATTATAAATAAGTTTCAGTTATACATACGACTTTTAAAAAAGCCAATTAATTGGATGATAGTTCGGAAAATTAAAACATTCAATTAAAATAACTAATGGTTAAAAACATTATTGGGTGAGAATGACAAGTATAAGCGATGCTCCATCATTCACTGTCTAAGGTGTTAGTGGAATTATCGATCGCTTTGGATTTCCTGGCTGGCCGATAACATAAATCCGCTTATTTTAAAACCGATAAAATGTATATATTTGAATGCATTTCCCTTTATGAAGCTTTTAGAGATGTCGTTTTAAAGTTAATTAAAAAACATTTAGTCGCTTAATTACATAATTCATAACAATGGAAGATTCCTTTACTACTAAACTACAAAAGCTTATTTTTAATCATTTTTTTAGATGGTCTTATTGGTAATTTTAGGAAATTAATATTTTTTGTATTAAAATTATTGATTTTTAAAGTTGTAATACTGTATACTTGTCATACAACTTTTTAATTAATTAACCGTTTACATTTTAAAAACAAACAGGAGGCATTCAAATGAGAAAGTATTTTATTGTTTTTATTTCAATCATTGCACTAGTTCTAGCTGCTTGTAGCGATGGTGGGTCCGATGGTAATAGTGACAACGGACAAGAAGGAAAGAAAAAGTATTTAACAATAGCCACAGCATCATCTGGTGGTACATACTATCCGATTGGGGTAGGTTTAGGAAATCTTTGGTCGGAAAAAATTGATGGTTTAAATGCAACTGGCCAATCATCCGCCGGTTCAGTTGAAAACATAGATTTACTACGTAATGACGAAGCAGATATTGTTATTTTACAAGGATTAATAGGAGCACAAGCAGTTGAAGGCTCAGGAAACTTCGAAGGTAATCCATATGAAGATTTACGTTCAATTGCTATGTTATGGCCTAATATTGAGCACTTTGTTTTATCAGATAACAAAGTAGAAACAGGAACAATTGAGGATATTGCAGGAAATTCATTTTCCGTTGGTCCACAGGCGAGTGGTACAGAACAATCAACGATTACAATTATGGAAGGAATTGGCTTAACGAAGGATGACATTAAACCTGAATATTTAGGTTATGATGATACAATTTCTGCCATGCGTGATGGACGTCTTGATGGCGGTTCAGTACCTGCTGGTATTCCAGTATCGGCTGTTATGGACATGTATGCTAGTGGTTATAAAGCGACAGTCTTAGAAGTAACTGATGAACAACTCGATGCGATTAACGATGTGTACAATACTTGGTTCAGATTTGTTATTCCCGCTGGGACATATCCAAATGTTGACGAGGATATTCATACAATCGGTATGCCAAACTTCTTAGGTGTTGCTAAGGATCTTAGTGAAGATCAAGTATATGAATTAACAAAGGTAATATATGAAAACTTAGATGCTGTTCATGAAATCCACAACTCAGCAAAAGAAGTTTCATTAGAAACAGCACTCGATGGTTTACCTGCACCCCTTCATGTGGGAGCCTATAAATATTTCAAAGAACAAGATTTAGAAATTCCGGAAAATTTAGTTCCGCCTGAAGCAAAATAGTTGCGGTGAAAAGGCTGGGGAATTTTCTCTCCAGCTATTCTTTTTTGCGGATGGAATTGCAATATGAGGAAGGTGAGAGATTATGCTGTTTAAAAAGAAGGATAAAACAGAGGACTTGCTAGAATTGGATCGTGAAGCTGGCGGAGGTGGGCGGCAGCTTTCGGGTATTCAAGCAACAATTGCTACAGCAGTTGCTTTAGCGATGTCATTATTCGCTATTTATACAAACGGTTTCATGAACATACAAGAAATATATCGTAATGCTATATTTTTAGGGTTTATCTTTATTTTAGGATTTCTCTTATACCCAATTAATAAAAAGGGTAATAAAAAATCAATTACAGTGTTTGATAGTATATTATTAATCGCCGGCTTATCGGGAGTTATTTATATTTTACTTAACTATTCGGTAATTCATAATGTTCGGATGTCTCAAGCAATTACAATTGATTATGTTTTTGCTATAATAACAATAGTCGTACTACTTGAGATTGCAAGGCGAACAATTGGGATTTTTATTCCATTATTATCAGTCATTGCTCTCGTTTATGCTGTATATGGTCCACATTTTCCAGGAGTTTTTGGTCATGCGGGCTTCTCAGTTGAACGATTATTGTTCCGAGTTTATATGACTACTGAAGGTTTATTTGGAATGACCTTTTCAATTGCTACGACATATATTATCTTATTTATACTTTTTGGTGCCTTCTTGAATGCAAGTGGTGCAACAAAACTATTTAATGATTTAGCTATTGCTATTGCTGGACAACGACGCGGTGGACCAGCACAAGTAGCCGTTCTATCAAGTGCCCTTACAGGAACATTAAGTGGAAGCGCAGTCGCGAATGTTGCAACAACAGGAACATTTACCATTCCATTGATGAAAAACATCGGTTTAAAACCACGTTTTGCCGGTGCTGTAGAAGCGGCAGCCTCAACAGGTGGTATGGTTATGCCGCCGATCATGGGAGCAGCTGCGTTTATAATGGCTGGTTTTCTTGGGGTAAGCTATAACATTATAATTCTCGCAGCAATTATTCCCGCTATTTTATATTATGCAGGATTAATTATGGCAATTGATATTGAAGCTAAAAAGCAAGGGTTAAAAGGGATGAGTAAAGATTCAATTCCACAAGTTTGGGCCGTTCTCAAAGAAGGCGGTGTACTACTTATTCCTTTAATTGTCGTTATTGTAACTCTTTTATCCGGACGTACACCAATTTTTGCTGGATTTGCTGGTATTATTGCGGCAATTATTGCGAGTTGGTTAACAAAGGATAAAACAAATCGAATTACGATTCGCAAAACAGTAGATGCCCTCGTTGACGGGGCTAAAGGTACTATACAAGTTGCTGTAGCTTGTACATCCGTTGGAATCATTATCGCTGTTGTTACAATGACAGGATTAGGTTCAACATTAGCTTATAATATTATCGACCTATCTGGGGGTCACTTAGCAGTTATTCTCGTACTAGTAATGATTACGTGTATCGTACTAAGTATGGGTTTACCTTCAACAGCTTTGTATATTGTTGTAGCTGTTACGGCTGCACCAGCATTAGTAGAAGCAGGTGTTAATCCGCTTGCAGCTCATTTCTTTGTCTTTTGGTTTGGTGCATTATCAAACATAACACCACCTGTAGCTCTCGCTGCTTATACAGCGTCTGGAATAGCTGGTGGTGATCCGATGAAAACTTCATGGACTGCCTTGAAATTATGTTTACCGGGCTTTATTATTCCTTTTATGATTGCATATAATCCAATTATGGTTATGCAAACAGAATCGGGACAAATGGCATCCTTTGGAAGTGTAGCTGTCGTTCTAATTACAGCATTAATTGGTGTCTTCTTGCTATCTGTTGCGGTATTTAACTTCTTCAGAGTATCATTAAACATTATTGAACGAATCGGATTTGCTATAGGAGCTTTATTATTAATCGCACCGGGTATGTTGACAGATGCGATTGGATTAACAATTGCCGTTTTATTAATGTTATGGCACATCACTCGTGCTAAAAAAATAGAAGCTTCCGAGAATTTAGAATCTGTTAATGTTTAAAATGATTATTAAAGGAGAATAAGCGTGCTTATTGAACGAAAAAAAGTATCTGAGTTAGTATTGGAAAAGATTAAAAATATGATTAAAACAGGTGATTTTCCACCTAATAGCCAACTTCCATCAGAGACTAAGCTTGCTGAAATGTTTGGTGTTAGTCGCTCACCCATTCGTGAGGCATTAAGTGTTCTGTCTGCGAGTGGTTTAATCGAAACGCGACAAGGTGGGAGAAGTTGGATAAGAGAAGTAAATCTTGCTGAAATGTTAGAACCAGTTCAATTTGAAATGATTACGGTTGAAGAGGTATGTGATTTACTTGAAATGCGTACGATTATTGAATCAGAGGCTGCTTACTTAGCTGCCAAGAGACATACGAAAGAAGACTTAGATGAATTAACAAAAAGTCTCGAGGCTTTTAGTATGACGGTAAAAGACGAGCATACGATAGGTTTTGAGGCTGACTATGCTTTTCACCAAGTGATCGTTCGTGCTGCTTATAATCCATTTTTAACTCAAGCGATAGAAAATTTATCAGAGCTACATTTAAAAGCTGTCAGATTTTCCTTATCAAAAAACTTAGGCTGGGAAGACAAACGAAAAGAAGTATTTGCTGAACATGAAAAAATATATGAAACCTTTAAGCGTCGTGACCCTAATGCGGCAAGAAAAGCAATGAAAGCTCATTTAACAAATGCCCGAATTAAACTCGGTGACCCACGTGTACTACCTAGTTAACAAAGTCAAGATAATTAAAGGTTCGTTTATAAATTTTTTAGAATGGGTGAAAATTTCATCGAAGGAAATAGAAATAGGTAATCATACGTATTTCTATTTCCTTAACCTATACTGGACTGCCCACTAGTCCGCCTGGAGAATGGAGGCTTATATGATGTTTAGGCCGATTAAAAGACGAAAACGTGTGTATGAAAATATTATTGACCAAATAAAGATTGCCATTGAAGAAGGACGTATAAAGCCGGGGGATAAATTACCATCTGAGCGACAACTTGCTGAAAAGTTGAATGTGGCTAGGACTTCGGTTAAAGAAGCAATAACTGTCCTTGAATCATCGGGTGTTGTAACTGTGCGCCCAGGAGTTGGAATGTTTTTAAACAATGATTCAGTAAGTGTATCAATAAATAAAATTTCTGAAATTATTAATCAACGAACGTTCGAGTTTGAAAAGCTTATTGAAATGCGGCAAGCGATTGAAGGGGATGCTGCTTATTACGCGGCCCTTCGGATTACTGATGAGCAAAAGAAAAAATTGACTAACATTTATAAAATGTTAATTCACTCACAGCAACAATCAAAAGAAGCGATTGAGGAAGACTATCAATTTCATTTAATGATTGTTGAGGCAGCAAATAATTCGATTATGTTAGAAACGATGCATGTGATTGCTCAAAAAATTATGCAAGGATTAAAAGAAAGCAGACATACTTCTATTCAAGATGAATTATTAAACAAGGCTGTTTTAGAAGAACATCGTCTAATTTATGAGGCAATTATGAACAATAAGCCTGAACAAGCACGCGATGCTATGTGGGCCCACCATCAAGCGACTAAGAAACGTTATTTACAGACATCAAGGGAAAAAGGTGGGGTGGAGAACTAAATGGAAAAAGGTAAATTAAAACAATTATTGATGGAATTTATAAAAGATGATAAGAGAATATTTACAAATACTGTAGATTTATATAGTTACTCTTTTGATGCATCCTTTGGAACATATGTCCCAGATATAGTTGTTCAGGCACAATCAACCGATGAAGTATCTAATATTATGAAACTAGCTAATAAATATAAGATTCCAGTTTATCCACGGGGGCACGCAACGAGCTTAAGTGGTGGGCCGTTGCCGGTTTATGGTGGTATTGTTTTAGATTTGTCTAAGTGGGATCGCACGTTACAGATTGATCCTGTTGATATGGTGGCTGTTGTTTCGCCGGGAGTAATCACGGCACATATTAATGATGCAGCTATGGAAAAAGGGCTTATTTATCCACCAGACCCAAGCAGTGCCAATGTATCTACAATCGGTGGAAACTTGGGAGAAAATGCAGGCGGACCAAGAGGGCTAAAATATGGGGTTACAAAGGATTACGTGATCGGCCTTGAAGTTGTTACTCCCGAGGGAGATGTGATTCGAACGGGTGGAAGAACGATTAAAAATGTTACTGGTTATGATTTAACGAAATTAATTGTCGGGTCAGAAGGAACTTTAGGTGTTATTACAGAAGCAATTCTTCGTCTTAGTCCAAAACCGCCTGCAACAAAAACAATGATGGCGATGTTTGAAAATATTGTTGATGCAGGAAGAGCAATTTCAAATATTTTAAGTTCAGGTATTTTACCGTCAAAACTTGAAATCATGGACCAAGCATCCATTCAAGCGGTGGAGGATTATGAACCATTAGGGCTTCCTACAGATGTTGGTGCGTTAATTTTAATCGAACTTGACGGGCATCCGGTAGCGATTGAAGATGAAATGACTCAAGTTAAAGATGTTTGTCTAACCTCAGAAGCCCGCGAAGTGAAGGTTGCAACAACAGATGCTGAAGCCCAAGAATTATGGAAAGCCCGAAAACTTGTCTCACCTGCCATTGTACGCACAAAACCAACAAAGATTTCTGAAGATGCTACTGTCCCGAGAAGTAAGATACCCGATATGTTCGAACGTCTTATGGAAATTAAGGAAAAGTATCAAGTTGACTTAGTCGTTTTTGGTCATGCTGGTGATGGTAATTTACATCCAAATATTATTGCCGATAAGCGGGATCATGAAGAAATGAGACGAGTCGAACAAGCTGTTGAAGAAATTTTTAAAGCAGCGATTGAACTTGGGGGAACATTATCCGGGGAACACGGAATCGGAACATTAAAAGCTCCCTTTATGGAAATGGAACTAGGGGCAATAGGTTTAGATATGATGCGACGAATCAAAGAAAGTTGGGATCCGAATAATATTTTAAATCCTGGCAAAATTTTCCCTAAACCTGGTGAAAGGTTGGTGTTAACCGATGACTAAAGCAACACTTGCTTATGAGGAAACCTTTGATTGTGTGCAATGTGGTTATTGCTTACCGGCTTGTCCAACTTATATTTCAATGGGATCAGAGTCCCAATCACCACGGGGTAGAATTAACCTTGTAAAAATGGCTGCTGAAGGGAAAATTACATACTCAGAATTAGAGGGACCGATAGAATTATGTTTAGGATGTCGCGCCTGTGAAGTTGTTTGCCCAACGAATGTACAATATGGAAAGATCTTAGATTCCGCATTAGCTGTCATTAATGAGCATAAAAAAAAGAATCTACCAAGACGAGCGACTTTATTCAAAGAATTTGTTTTTGGAAAAGCGATTACGAATAAGACGATGCTAAAGGCAGGCAGTACAGGTTTAACTTTCTATCAAAAAACGGGTTTACAAAAGATTGCCCAAAAAACAAAAGTATTAAACATTCTTCCAGAAAATTTACGAACGTTTGAAAAAGTATTGCCGAGGGTTGAAGGTCTAATTGCACGAAGACAACGCCAACAACATTATTCATCAAAAGTCGAACCAAAATTCCACATTGGATTTTTTACAGGTTGTGTGATGGATGCGGTGTTTTCTAGGATCAATACATTAAGTATTAAACTACTTCAAGCGATAGGGTGTGAAGTGACGATCATCAAAGATCAAACGTGTTGCGGAGCTTTACAACATCATAGTGGCGAAGTAGATATTACAAAAAAATTAGCCAAACAAAATATTGAAGCGTTTGAAAAATATGATTTTGATTATATTGTCAACAGTATAGGTGGTTGTGGAGCTATGCTTGTTGAATATGATCGTTTATTTGGTGATGATGATACGTGGAAAGAGCGGGCAAAAAGATTTGCCAAAAAAAATGTTGATATTAGCGTGATTTTAAATCAATTCACGTTGCCCTTTAAACGGGACATCGATAGAATTGTCACTTATCAACCGTCCTGCCACTTAAGTAATGTTCAAAAACGAGTGAATGAACCATTACAATTAATTCAATCAATTCCGGGTCTTCAATTTATTGAACTTCCTAATCAGCAAATGTGTTGCGGCTCAGCGGGGATTTATAATGTCATTCATTTTAAAGAGGCAATGGAGATTTTAGATGAAAAAATGACAAACGTTAACAAAATAGCATCTCGCCTTGACACAATTATTACAACAAATCCAGGGTGTCATTTACAAATGAAAGTCGGGGTTGAACGGGAAGGTTTAACAGATCAAATTAAAGTCATACATCTCGTAGAATTATTAGCCGAGGCGTGTGACATTACAGCATAAAAAAAACGATACAACATAAGGTTCAAGTCATCCGAGGGGGAATAGTACATGTACGATTATACAATTATTGGTGGGGGTATTGTTGGATTATCTGTTGGTATGGCAATAACGGAAAAATATCCGCACAGTAAAATACTTATTATAGAGAAAGAAGAAGAGCTTGCTAATCACCAAACAGGTAATAATAGCGGAGTCATTCATTCGGGAATTTATTATGAACCGGGTAGTTTTAAAGCACGATTTGCGAAACAAGGTAGCCAGTCAATGGTAGAGTTTTGTGAAAAACATGAAATTAAGTATGATATTTGTGGGAAAGTAATCGTCGCAACTAATGATAAAGAACGTCCTCTTCTCGACAATTTATATGATCGAGGTTTGCAAAATGGTTTAGATATAAAAAAGTTAAACCGTGAACAATTACTTGAAGTAGAGCCCCATGTAAATGGGGTTGAAGCTATTTTTGTTTCCGCTGCGGGGATTGTAAATTATAAAGAAGTATCTAAAAAGTTTGCAAATATTATTGAAACCCATGATGGAAATGTTCGTTGTGGCGAAGAAGTAAAAGCGATTGATGAACGGTCTGATCATGTTATCGTAGAGACGGACAGCGGTACATATCATTCAAAATTTTTAATAAACTGTGCGGGGCTACAAAGCGACCGAATTGCGAAAATGGCGGGCTATCAAACGGATATGATGATTGTGCCTTTCCGTGGCGAATATTATAAATTAAAGCCTGAAAAAAATCATCTCGTTCGTAACTTAATTTATCCAGTGCCAAATCCTGAGTTCCCATTTCTAGGGGTTCATTTTACAAGAATGATCAATGGGGATATTGAAGCAGGTCCGAATGCTGTTTTAAGTTTTAAACGAGAAGGTTACAAAAAAACAGATATTAACTTCAAAGATTTGGCGGAAGTATTAAGTTATCCTGGCTTTCTCAAAATCGCTTCAAAATATATGAAAGTTGGTATAAGTGAAATGGTGCGTTCCTTTAGTAAGCGAAAATTCGTTGAAAGTTTACAACAATTAATACCAGCTGTTCAAAGGGATGATTTAGTCGTAGCACCAGCGGGAGTGCGTGCCCAAGCCTTAAATAGGGATGGAGAACTTGTTGATGATTTTCAAATTATCCAAGGTAAAAGAAGTTTACACGTTTGTAATGCACCTTCACCGGCAGCGACGGCATCTATTGAAATAGGTAAAGAAATTGTCAGTCGTCTGTAATTTTTTCAAAAAAGTAGGCAGAAAAAACCCCCACTTCTTAGCGTTAGCGAAAGTGGGGGTAGTTCAATTAATTTAATTGCAATGTCTTTTTAGCATTTAACATTGAGTCAACTAAATAATCGGCTGTGACGACATTTGCTCCATCAATAAGATTTTCTTCAGCGACACCGTTATGTTCCATGCAAGAATAACAAACATTTAACTTGCCACCGTTTTCCAAAAATGTATCCATTAACTTTTTAACCGGTTCAAAAGGTGCCCCGATATCAATTTTGTCTGCATAATCTTTCTCGGCTAAATGAACGGCATCTGATAAAAGTAATACTTCAGCCTGATGTCCCTTTTCTAATGTTTTAACACCTACTGTAAAAGCAATCGTTACATTGTTTGCATCCCGTTCATGCGCAGTTAACGTAATTAATAAATCTGTTTGTGACATTTAACATACCCTCCTAAGTATTTCTCTTACATATAACATATGCTTTTTTAAGTGGTTCATACAAGGAAAATGCTCAACACTATATATATTTTAAATTTTCGTTAGCGAGATTTTTTTAAACATGGTATGATAATCTTAATAAATCATTGTCCGGTGAATTAAATTTTAAGAAATTTTCGTGAAATGAAAAAACACGTATTTTCAAAATATGACAAGGGGGTATATAAGATGCCGTTTGTGCCAGCAGTTTGTTATGATTGTCATACTGTATTTTCCTCACAATTATTTGTTAGAGATATTCGAATTAATTTATCTGGTCTTGAGGTTCATAAGTGTCCAAATTGTTCGGAAAAGGGCCGGATTGTCGGTGGCATGTATGAATTTATTGATTATACATTAACAGTTTTAAAAAATGAAAACCATTCAATTTATGAGTTAAATATGTTGTACGATACGTTTATGCTAGCTCGTGAATTAAACATCTCACCGAAGCGGCTAAAACGTGATATTAAAAAAAATTTCCCCGAATTTCAAGATCTACTCTTACTATTGCCAGAAACGAATGAAGATTATCAGTTATGTTTAAGTATTTTAACGCAAGTGTTACTAGCAGTTATCGAAATGAGTGTTGCTGAACATTTTCATCATAAGGAAACGAAGGATTTAGTGAAAATTGTACAAAACATAAAAGTAAATCAGACGATTGATCAAATTTATTCGCAAAATACAGGCATTAAAAAAAGATTTTTATAAATAAGAAAGGATTGTTGTAATTGCGGGTTGTCATTATCGGTGCAGGTATAGTTGGTGCGAGTGCAGCTTATCATTTAACGAAGGAAAATAATGAAGTGATCTTAATCGATGCTGCAAACGAAGGACAGGCTACTGCAGCAGGAGCAGGTATTATTTGTCCGTGGTCATCATTAGAACGTGGAGAAAATTGGTACAACATAGCTAATGAAGCGGCTCATTTTTATCCTAAGTTTATTGAAGAATTAAAAGAACAAGGGGAAGAAAATGTAAGTTATAAAAAAGTCGGATCCCTTATAACAGCATCTGATGAAGGAAAGTTACAAACTCATTTACAACTTTTACAAGAACGACGAACTAATGCACCACTTATGGGAGATGTTGAACAATTATCGCCGGAAGAAGCTCGAGAACTTTTTCCAGTATTAGATGAGCAGTTACATGCACTTTACATTCCAGGAGCGGCCCGGGTTGATGGAAGGCTGTTAACTAAAACATTATTAAAGTTAGCAAAAAGTAATGGAGTACAGTATATCGAAGGTGTAGCGAGTTTAACCGTCGAAGGTCATCAAGTAACGGGTGTTAAAGTAAAGGATAAAATATATGAAGCTGATCGTATTTTGATGACGGCAGGTGCATGGGCGAAAGACTTATTAACTCCACTCGATTTATCATTACATATTAAACCGCAGCGCGGACAAATTGTTCATTTGCATTTACCTAAAATTAAAACGAGCGACTGGCCGGTTATTTCACCAGTAGGAAGTGGTCATTATATTGTTTCCTTTGACGATTCACGTGTCGTTATCGGTGCAACCCGGGAAACAAATTCGGGGTTTGATTATCGCATGACGGCAGGTGGTGTTGCTGAAGTTTTACATGAAGGTTTAACAGTTGCACCAGGTTTAGCTGATGGAACGGTTGCGGAAATTCGAATAGGATTTCGTCCGATGGGTGAAGATTTACTCCCTTTAATCGGTCCCATTGAACAAATAGAAAACTTATACATAGCGAATGGTCTTGGACCCTCCGGACTAACAATTGGACCGTTTGTTGGTAAATTAATTTCTGAAATGATTCAAGAAAAGTCAATGGCGCTTGATTTAGCACCTTATAACCCAAAACGTGCGATATTTTAAGTCATTTACAATGAGAGACGAACAGGTAAATCGTTCGTCTCTTATTATGTTTAGTTTTTAAAAAAGTTTCGCACGATTGTCATATACTGTTGGACAATTGGTGGTAAAAAGCGGTTTTTTACATAAGCTAAATAAACGGTACGGGTTATTGTTGCAGGATCAATATGTTTAATATGATACGTATGACGTTTAGCATATTTAACATAATTTTTTGGAACGACAGTAATACCTAAGCCATTTTCTACGAGACTACAAGCTGTTTCAAATCGTTCAATTTCAAATTGAATGTTCGGCTGAACGCCTTCCTTTTGAAAAGCGTTTAAAATATCTTGACGTGTTTGGAAGCCTTCTTTAGAAATAATAAAATGTTCGTTAACTAGATCAGTAATTTTCACCTTTTGCTTATGGCGCATCGGATGATTAGGTGGAAGAAGGGCAACTAATGTTTCATCGTAAATTGGTATTGCTTGAATGTCCGCATGATCAATATATTGATTCGTAATTGCTACATGAATTTGATAGTTAGTAAGTGACTCTTTAACATCCCGTAAACTTAATACTTCTAATAAACGGATGTGGACGTCGGCAAATTGTTGTTTAAATTGCCTAAGTACATTAGGCATCCAAAATTCAGCGGATTCAATTAAACCGATCGACAGTTCAAGCGGCCCATCCTTTTGTAGACGACTCATTTCATGTTTAATGTGGTTGAAATGGGCAATTAGTTTTTTTGCTTCTTCATACAAAATTTTCCCTTCTGGTGTTAATGCCATTTGGCGCGTATGGCGGTCGAGCAAAATTAGTCCAAGTTGACGCTCTAAATTACGAATTGATGTACTTAATGATGGTTGCGAAATATGTAAGTTTGCCGCTGCTCTCGTAAATGATTTCTCTTTAACGACTGTGACAAAGTAATATAATTGCCGAAATTCCATTTTACGATCACCTCGAATAAAATATTTATAAACTATATATAGCTTCAAACTATAAATTAATAAAAAATATATATTAGTATTTATATATTACATAACATATACTTTAATTGAAAGCGCTTTATATATATTTTCATAGATCGGGGTGCTTGCAATGTACAAATTAACAGACAAAGATATTTGGCAAGGACGTATTGATGCAAATAATGAAAGTCTACGTTACCATCAAGCCGTCCAACTTAAACCAATCGATTCATTAACGAAACAAACGACAAAAGCATTTAGTATAATCGGTTTTCAAAGCGATGAAGGTGTCCAACGTAATCAAGGGCGACCTGGTGCAGCTAAGGGACCAAGGGAAATTCGTAAACAATTGGCAACTCTACCATTAACAATCGGAAATGACGTACCGGTTGTAGATATCGGAAATATTCGTTGTTTAAATAATGATTTGGAAGGAGCACAAACATTACTCGGACACACAGTAGCGACAACGTTAAAAAACAATTTTCATCCAATCATTTTAGGGGGTGGACATGAAACCTTTTACGGTCACTATTTAGGGGTAAGAGAAGCTGTAGGTGAAACTGATACGATTGGCCTTGTAAACATTGATGCTCATTTTGATTTACGAACAGATGATACCCCATCCTCAGGAACAATGTTTCAACAAATATTGTCAGAAGATTCAAAGACAAGTTATTTATGTTTAGGTATACAAGAACTTGGTAACACGGAAGCCTTATTTAAAGAGGCCGAACGTCACTCGTGTACGTATGTTTACGCAGAACATGTATTGAATGACCAGACGTTTACTTTAATTGATCAATTTGCTAAAAAGCATGATCATCTCATCGTTACTTTATGTATGGATGTTGTCGTCTCAACGGCGGCTCCTGGTGTTAGTGCACCAGCACCCTTTGGCCTAGACCCAAAAACTGTCCGTAAGTTGTTAAGACATATCGTCAGTCAACCAAATACAAGAAGCTTTGATATTAGTGAGGTAAACCCATTACTAGATCAAAATTTACAAACATCACGACTCGCTGCATATCTCGTCGCTGATGTCATGCAAACATTTGTAAAACAACATAACGAATGAATAAAAAGGAGAGGTGTTGTAATGACTATACGTGCGGAAGATAAAGTAAAGCAATATCGCGGAACAAAGTTAAATACAAAAGGGTGGATTCAAGAAGCTGCTTTACGAATGTTAAACAACAATTTAAGTCCTGAAGTTGCTGAAATCCCCGATGAACTCGTCGTTTATGGTGGTATTGGAAAGGCGGCTCGTAATTGGGATGCTTACGATGCGATTGTTCGTGAATTAAAAACTTTAGAAAATGATGAAACATTACTCATCCAATCAGGTAAACCTGTTGCTGTTTTTAAAACACATACAGATGCTCCAAAGGTTTTAATCGCCAACTCTAACTTAGTCCCGGCTTGGGCGAATTGGGATCATTTTAATGAACTCGACCAAAAAGGGCTTATGATGTATGGGCAAATGACGGCGGGTAGTTGGATTTATATTGGTAGTCAAGGAATTGTTCAAGGAACGTATGAGACGTTTGCCGAATGTGGTCGACAACATTTTGATGGTAGCTTAAAAGGAACGATTACATTAACTGCTGGACTTGGCGGAATGGGCGGTGCTCAACCGTTAGCCGTGACGATGGCAGAAGGTGTTTGTATAGCGGTTGAAGTTGATCAGCATCGTATCGACCGTCGTTTAGAAACGAAATATTTAGATGTACAAGCGAAAGATTTAGCTGATGCAATCCGTTTAGCAACAGAAGCTAAGGAAGCAGGAAAACCACTTTCCATTGGTTTGCTTGGTAATGCAGCGGAAGTTTTACCAGAAATGATTAAACAAAACTTTATTCCTGATGTATTAACAGACCAAACATCAGCCCATGATCCGTTAAACGGGTATATTCCGACAAATATGACCCTTGAGGAAGCAGCTACCTTGCGCAAAAGTGATCCGAAAAAATTAGAAAAACTTGCTCGCAAAAGTATCGCTACCCACGTGCAAGCCATGTTAAATATGCAACAAAAAGGTGCAATCACATTTGATTATGGGAACAACATTCGTCAAGTGGCGAAACAAGAAGGGGTTGAAAATGCCTTCAATTTTCCTGGGTTTGTTCCAGCGTACATTCGCCCTCAATTTTGTGAAGGAAAAGGGCCTTTCCGTTGGGCAGCATTATCTGGAGATCCGGAAGACATTTATAAATTAGATGAAGTCATTTTAAAAGAATTTAGTTACAATAAACATCTTTGCCATTGGATTCGTATGGCCCAAGAAAAAATTAGCTTCCAAGGTTTGCCTTCCCGAATTTGTTGGTTCGGATATGGTGAAAGAGCCCGTTTTGGTAAAATTATGAATGATATGGTCGCATCTGGCGAATTAAAAGCACCAATTGTTATCGGACGGGACCATTTAGATTCAGGCTCTGTTGCATCACCAAACCGGGAAACAGAATCGATGAAAGATGGCAGTGATGCTGTCGCTGATTGGCCGATTTTAAATGCACTTATTAATAGTGTTGGTGGAGCGAGCTGGGTAAGTGTTCATCATGGTGGCGGTGTCGGTATGGGGTATTCACTTCATGCGGGGATGGTCATCGTCGCTGATGGAACGAAGGAAGCTGAAGCTCGTTTAGAGCG
>DATGSQ010000020.1:0-28385 GCA_035302425.1 Bacillota bacterium
TCATAAGATCACTATCTAGCTTTGTAATTTTATCTGTCAAACGTTGTTTATCTAATGTACGTATTTGTTCTAACAAAATGACTGAATCGCGATCGAACCCATACCGTTCGGCACTTATTTCAACATGGGTTGGCAACTTCCCTTTCTGTATTTGGGCGGTAATTGCGGCAACGATGACGGTTGGGCTATAACGATTCCCGATATCATTTTGCAAGATTAAAACAGGCCGTACGCCACCTTGTTCCGAACCGACGACAGGGGATAAGTCGGCGAAATAAACTTCGCCTCTACGGACAATCAAATGACTACACCCCGATCACAGTGCGTTCTAAGATGTCTTCGGCCTCCTCCTCAGCTAAGAAAGCTTCTGATGCAATAGACAAGTTGATACGTGCCATTTCTTCATAACCTTTTTGCATAGTTTCATACAATTGCTGAACATGTTCATCTTGCATATGTTTAATATAGCTTTTTGTTGCACGATAAATGAAATCATTCAAATCACTTTCTTCGTGTTTCATTAATCCATTCACCTCATTAAGAAGGTTTTTCGGTAACTTTACTGAAATCTCTTGCAAGCTGTTAGACAAAACCAAACACCCCCGGCAACTGTTAAACGACCAATATATTAAATTTATTTTTATAATATCATTGATTCGTTTCGTTTGCAAAGAGTTATAGGTAAAATTGTAGAAAAGTCTACACTTTTTTATTAAAAACTACATTTTTCTTAGTCAAATATCCTTATACAATTTGTCTCATTTTTACGTGGTGTTTTCTACGTAAACTCTCGGGATTCTACTCGTTAACATGCAAGGTATTTCATAATTAATCGTTTCAAGATATTCAGCAACATCATCTGCTAAAATCGTTTCGTCTTGTTGTACACCAATCAACGTTACTTTTGTTCCTACAGGATATTGTTGATCGAGTTTAATCATCATTTGATCCATACAAATACGACCAACAATTGGCATTCGTTTTCCATTTACTAATACATGAAAACCTTGGAGTTTTCTCGTCCAGCCATCAGCATAACCAATCGGTAATGTGCCGATCCACTCGGTATTTTTAGCAAAATATGTTCGACCGTAGCTAATCGAATCACCTTCGTTAACTTTTTTCACATGACTTAATCGGCTATGAAGAGAAAGGGCCTGTTTTAATGCAATTTTCTTCTCCTGTTTAACGACGGGGGATGGGTATAACCCATACATCGCTACTCCGAAGCGAATGTAATGATGCATATTTTTTGGAAAACGAATGGCGGCCGCACTATTGCCAATATGAAGAGCTATTTCTTCAGGCCACAATTGTTCGAAAGTGTCGAGCAATACTTGAAACCGTTTACGTTGTTCTTGAAAATACGTTAAATCTGCATCATCAGCTGTCGCAAAGTGAGTAAAAATACCTGTTAAATGAACTAGGTTTTGTTGTTGAACTTGTTCCACGAGGGATGTTAATTCATCGACCGTACGAATACCGAGTCGCCCCATCCCTGTATCCCACTTCATATGAACCTTTAACGGTTGGGGCAAATCTTTTGGAACATCCTTTAACCACTGCTCCTGGAACATCGTTAATGTAATATTGTGCTTTGCTGCAATAGGAGCATGTTCTGCACCAACCCAGCCCATAACTAAAATTGGTGCAGTAATACCAGCTTCCCTTAAAGTAATCGCTTCTTCTAGTAAGGCAACCGCTAAATGTGTTGCACCTGCTTGTAAGGCACGTCTAGCGACAGCTACGGAGCCATGGCCATAACCATCTGCCTTAACAACAGCCATTATTTCAGTTTCATCTTGCAAATTAGCTTTGATCGCTTGCACATTATGTTCAATAGCTTGTAAATTTACTTCCGCCCACGTATCGCGATATATTTGTTCACTCACTCGATGACCCCCAATTAAAATGATTGTTCTTATAATGTTTTTGCCAGGTTTTATACTCATATTATTTAATGTTTTTTTGTAGAAGTCAATGAAAAAAGTTATCGTTATAATGTTTTCATATAATGGTGGGAGGTCATTTTCTTAAATATTTTACTTTGTAGCCCTTCCTTGGATAGATTTCGCTACTTCAATAAGTTCATTTTTTGTTAATTCTTCACTTGCTAATAAAAACTCCGTACCTTCATAAACCCACTCGAGTTTATTGTTCGCTAAAGCTCCGATAGCAAATCCTAGATCGACTATATCACCGACCATTTCTTCAGAATGGGTCATCGTCGGTAATGTATGTTGTTTTTCTTGAACAAGTGTAAAGTTTTTCTCACCCGCAAATGTCATAATAACTCTTTCACCATTGTCTAAAGATATTTCTTTCATCTCATCAAGTTCAGCGCCTGCTGTAAATAGCGGGAAAAAGATTGCAAGTGGATCTGTCATTTGTTCTTCATCTGTTGCAATAGTTTCTTCATCTATTTGCTCTGCTTGTTTATTTTTTTCAAGTGAAAAGTCTTCAGCTACTAAATTATTGTTCAATTCAAATTGCGTAAACTTCACTTGAACGACCGGCTGTTGATCACTGTCTAATACATTAACATTCGTTGGGGTGAATAGCTTTTTATCAATATAAACTTCTTGGTAAGGTAAATTTTGATTGCTGCGATAATTTGTTTTCGTCTTAAACACATAATGTGTATCAGTCTCTTGAAATTCGGCCGTCTCATCATCGACAATATCTTTTAGTAATGATTCATATAAATATGGTTGACTACTATTATCTGGCCAATCTGTTTGGAATTTATAGCTTTTATTTAATGTAGGTGTTAGTACGAAAACGCCGTCTTTATTTTTTAAAATGATTTGCCCCGCCTTCTCATTTATCGGGTTGTTTAAAGCAATTCGATAGAAGTCTTCCTTTTTGTGCCAAATAGAAACTTCATAAATTTGTTCCTCTTGTCCAGTATTCATCGTCATTTCCGCTTCCGCCTGATAGTCCGTTAAATTGTTTAGCGTCTTTTCCATCTCTTTAACAACATCCGTATCTGACTTCTTCCCACAAGCTGCTAACAGAAGAGCAAATATTAACATAATGAGCCCATTTCTAATGAACTGTTTCCTCATAAGACATATCTCCCTTGTCTTCAGTATTCTAGTTATTGTACAGTTGACGACCCTTGCACAATGACAATTTCTAAGGAGCATTTCCTTAGTACTTGCCATCAAATATATGAGACAAGTATTTAAAATATGCCAAAGGATTAATGACGAATGACATTAATAGAATATTAGTGGGAAATGATTACTTGTGCGATGGCAAAAGTATCGCTATGCGAAATTGAGATGAAAAGTTTTGTGGGATCGTAACCTTTTACCGATAATTTAGGTGCACCATTTTCATCCGCAAGTATTTCTATATGTTGAAAACTTAACTCACCAATACCTGTACCATTTGCCTTAGCGAAGGCTTCTTTTGCCGCAAAACGGCCTGCTAAAAATTCAATTTTACGGCGATCACTCGTAAATGTTTCATAAACTTCTTGCTCACCTTCAGTTAAAACGCGTTTAACGATTCGTTTATTTTTCTGAATACTTTTTTCAATACGAGTTAATTCAATAATATCGATACCGATTCCTTTAATCACAAAATCACCTTTTCATTTTATGAATTAATTATATTGTCTATGATATACTTTACTAAGCATAAGTTTACACGTTATCGTTGTTTTGACAACTGTTCTCATATAATGTTTGCAAACATACTCTTTTTGCGTAGGAGGATTTTATGTTTATTCGACAAGAGCGAAGTTTAAAAGAATTTTTTACGTTTTATCCAGTCATTTCAGTTATCGTCATTGTTAATTTTGTTTTATGGTATTTAACTGATGTGAGTGATTCGACAATTGGGACGTTAATTTTAAATATTGGGATCGGTAACAATTTACTCATTCATGAAGGTGAATATTGGCGTATATTAACACCAGTATTTTTGCATAGCGGATTGCGGCATGTTTTGTTTAATTCCTTTGCCCTCGTCATCTTTGGACCGGCTTTAGAACAAATGTTAGGTAAAGTGAAATTTATTACGCTATATTTAATGGCGGGTGTTGCCGGAAATGTAGCAACTTTCATATTTGGACCGGAAATTTACTTTCATCTCGGAGCTTCCGGGGCTGTCTATGGTTTGTTTGGTGTTTATTTATATATGATTGTTGCGAGAAAGGATTTAATTGACCAGGGGAGTCAGCAAATCGTTATTATTATAACGTTGCTCGGATTTATTATGACGGTTTTACGACCGAATATTAATATTTACGCGCACCTGTTCGGATACGTTAGTGGTCTTATATTAGCACCAGTTTTTTTAAGCAAGGCTAAACCTTATTCCATTTGGCGAAGTCACTATAAAGCAAGTACTAGAGATGACAAGCAAACGATCAAATTTGATCCACAACGTTGGCAAAAAAAACGTATCCCTACACAACTTAAAAAGAACATTTTTTGGATTGTGCTAGGGATACTCATTATTTTTGCGTTATTTAGCCGTTTTTTATAAGAAGATTATTTAGTTTATCTTCTTCTTTTCCGATTGTCCCTTCGGCGATTTCTCTGTCCATTGCGACGCCGTGGACGACGGTTTGAACGATTACGATTACTTCTCGATTGTCTTTTTACACTAATCGGCTGGACAGCTGATAATCGTACCGGTCGGTTTGAACGCTCCTTCGTTAGCAAACTTAAAGCAGCTGCGATAATTTCTGCAGAATCATGTTTAGCGAGCAATTCTTTTGCCGTCTCTTCATAGGATGTTAAATTTTTCTTAGCTATCGTTTCAATGAGCTTGTCAACAGCTGCTTGTTGTTGGCCACGACGCGCTTCTTGATCTGTCGGTGCCATTAAACGTTTTATTTGGCTTTTTGTCACTTGTTGAATCATTTGTAAATGCGGAATCTCTCGTGGTGTAACGAGCGAAATCGCATCTCCCATTTCACCAGCTCGTCCTGTTCGACCGATACGGTGAACATAACTTTCCGGATCCTGGGGAATGTCAAAGTTGTACACATGTGTCACGCCGGATATATCTAATCCACGTGCCGCAACGTCGGTCGCAACAAGAATTTCAATACGACCTGATTTAAACTGGTTTAAAACTGACATTCGTTTACCTTGTGTTAAGTCACCATGAATACCTTCCGCTTTAAAACCACGAATTTGTAAACCTTCAGCTATTTCATCGACACGTCTTTTCGTTCGCCCAAAAACTATCGCAAGTTCGGGGTCATGAATATCTAAATGATTTGTTAACGTATCAAATTTTTGTTTTTCAGACACTTCAATGAAGTACTGTTCTGTATTTTCGACCGTTATTTCTTTTGCTTTTACTTTAACTTCCTTTGGTTGTTTCATTAAATTTGTAGCGATGTCGCGTATTTCCCGTGGCATCGTTGCGGAAAATAACAATGTTTGTCGCTCATTAGGAATCCCTTGTAATATTTCCCGTATGTCATCAATAAAACCCATATTTAACATTTCATCGGCTTCATCTAAAACAACGACTTCAACATTTTGCAATCGGATCGTTCGTCGTTTCATATGATCTAACAATCGACCAGGGGTTGCGACGACAATTGTAGGACCATCCTTAAGGGAACGAATTTGTCGTCCCATTTGCTGGCCACCATAAATTGGTAAAGCCCGTACTTTTTTAAAGCGTCCTAATCGATTTATTTCTTCAGCTACTTGGATTGCTAACTCACGAGTCGGGGCAATAACTAACCCTTGAATGGAACGTTTTTCTATCGCTAGCTTTTCGAGCATTGGAATTCCAAAAGCAGCTGTTTTTCCCGTTCCTGTCTGCGCTTGACCAATGACATCATGACCCGCTAGTGCGTGCGGAATCGTTTCCTTTTGAATCGGTGTCGGCTCTTCAAAACCCATTTGTTCTAGGGCTTGTAAAACTTCTTTTGAAAGGCCGAGTTCTTTAAAATGTATCACGTAATTTTCTACTCCTTATTTTACATATATCATCTATTGTCGTAAAAACTTTTTATTACATATTGTAGACAAACAACTTATTTTTTAACATTCCTAAAAATTCTCTACTAACAATTCGATATACTTGTACATATTTTTGCCAAAAGCGGCTATTTTATCATAGCATATATAAGAAAAAACTTTCTACTATTTGTCTTTCCTATGTTATAGTATGATAAAAGATGAAATGACCTTATGAGGAGCCCGTTTATGCGCTTACCACCTTTTAATCCATATATCGCCGTTTTAATCGGTGTTTTTTCTATCTCAACTTCAGCTATTTTAGTTAAACTTGCCAGTGGTGTACCTGCTTCAATGATTGCATTTTATCGTTTGTTTTTTGCAGTCATTATGATGGCACCCTTTGTACTAACAAAATATCGGCATCAACTTACGATGATTAATAAAACCGATTGGTTACTTGCAATCGGTGCAGGTATCTTTTTAGCGTTACACTTTATTTTTTGGTTTGAATCATTAAATCATACGTCTGTTGCAAGTTCGGTTGTCCTTGTCTCCGTTCAGCCGATTTTCGCTTTTATTGGAACATATTTGTTTTTCCATGAACGCTTTTCCCCAGGAACGATTATTAGTATGATTATTACTGTTCTTGGCAGTGTAATTATTAGCTGGGGTGACTTTCAAATAAGTTTTGGAAATTTACTCGGCGATATGTTAGCTCTTTTAGGCGCAATAACGATGACC
This sequence comes from Bacillota bacterium, assembly GCA_035302425.1. Taxonomy (GTDB): domain Bacteria; phylum Bacillota; class Bacilli; order Bacillales; family Amphibacillaceae; genus CALAMD01. The sequence continues at coordinate 6,684 of DATGSQ010000020.1, forward strand.
GTTTACTTTTTACTCGGACAACAAGCGAGAAGACGGGTATCCTTTATGACGTATACTTTTGTCGTCTATTTCATTAGTACAATGACTTTATTTATATACAATATTTTTTTACAACAACAGTTTTTTACTTATACATCGAACCATTGGTTAATTTTCATTGCCTTAGCTATTGTGCCAACATTTTTAGGTCATAGTTTGTTTAATTGGGCTTTACGTTGGTTAAGTACATCGGTCATTTCAATGGCGACTGTCTTTGAACCGATAGGCGCGACGATTCTTGCCTATTTTATTTTAGATGAACAGGTCACCTACTCACAATGGCTTGGTGGAACAATTGTCATTTTTGGGCTCTTTTTATTTATCGTTAGTACAACAAAAAAACGAAAAGTAACTATTTCCCACGTTAAAGACGAAAATTAAGTTAATTAGCCAAAAAATTATAGACGAGTTCATTTAATACGTCTTTGTCAGACGCTAAACAAAGTCGATGTTCCGATTGATCAAAAAGGACAACCTCTTTTACTTCAGATTTAATTTCTTTATTTAAATAATCAATTGACTTTGCCGGTACGACAGGGTCGTTTTGTCCTTGGGCAATTAATACTGGTACATTAATTTTTTTCAAATACGGTTTCGTATAACGAACGAGTTTCGTAAACTCAAAGTTAGCCCGTAAAGGTACCGATTCACGCTTTTTACGAAAATTCGTATAAAATTCATTATCCGTCAATTGCCCTTTTATAGCGTCTGTTATAACATCACCGACTTCTTCAACCATATGCTTTACAGAAATATATTTACGAGCCGCTGCCAGAAGAACGAGTTTATCAACCGCATATTTACCTGCTAAATAACCAGCAATCATCCCACCCATTGAAAATCCAATGATATAAATCGTTTCATAAATATTGTTTAATTCCTGGAAAAGATCTTCAACTGCTGTTAACCATTCATCATAGGTCATATCATCTAACTCAAGTGTCTCCCCGTGGCCGGGTAAAGTTGGTACATATATTTGCCAATTTGTCTTTTCGTTTAAATAATCGGCTAACGGTTGGACTTCATACGGTCCGCCTGTATAGCCGTGAATAAGCATACATGCAATCATTTTGCGAAAACTCCCTTTAGTACCTTAATGTATATATTCCCTATTTTGCATGTTTAGTAACTTAAAATACACGTTAATGATATTTTAACAAAGATGGCCGATGTTTGCTTAACGAAAGTAACGGATAATAGAACCAAATTGTTTAATAACCGGAGTGACTTGTTGGAAAGTATTTGCTAATTGCCCAACGGTTGCTAACGTTTTATTTATATCAATTTGTCCATCATCAGTTTGAAATTGGTTGAGCACACTTGCTGATAACGGTGGCCTTGGTGGTTGCTGATAGGGTGGCGGATAATTAAACGGTTGATTAGGCATTTGGTTAAAATGTATAGGTAACATATGTTGTGGCATCGGGAAAAAAGGTGGCCTTGGCATCTGTTGTTGTGGATAAAATGGTTGTTCATAACTTTGCCCTATTTGATTTGGTGGAAAAGGAAACTGTCTTTGGTACATAAGCACACACTCCTTTAGTAACTTTGTAATAATATATGTTGTTTGTAAAAAATGTGTGCTTTTAAACAAATAAGTTTGTTAAATGTTGCAAGACACCCTATGATTAACGTATGAAAATTTACTTTGAGGAAGTGATACGATGTTAGCGCTCGACCATCTAGTTATTGCGACAAAAGATCCGTTAAAAAGTGCGGAACAATTTGCGAAGAAATATCAAGTTAAAATTGTTCAAGGTGGAAAACATGATATTTGGGGAACACATAATGTACTAGCTTACTTTAGTAATAATTGTTATATCGAATGGTTAGGAATTTTCGATGAGAAGGTGGCGAAACATTCAAATAATCCACTTATTCAGCAACTTGTCCACCAATTAAAAAATAATGGGGAAGGACTTTTTCAATACGGTCTACGGACGAAGGAGATGGATATATTTATAGACCATTTTTCAGCGAATAACATTCCTTATGTCGGACCGTTAAAAGGTGAACGAAAAAGACCAGATGGGACGAACTTGATGTGGCGGATGTTGTTTCCAGAAAGCTCACTATTTATAACACCTTTTTTAATTGAATGGGGCCAACCTAACTTATACGGTGCTGATCCAGCTGTTGTCAATGATCAAAAATTAACTGTTTTTATTAATGAAAAGGAAAATTTACAACTGTTTCACCATATTTATCAATCGGATGAACGGGAAGAAAAAATCTCTTTGCAAAACGGCCATTTACGATTAACGAAAGACCATTTATTACATGTAACCGTAAAAGATTAATAAAGGTGATCATCAACACTGATCACCTTCCATTTATTTATATTCAACTTTTCCTAAAATGTAAGCCCCTAAGAGTCCGCTTGCACCAGCGATGAGACAGCCTAAAACTAAAGATGTTTGTTCAGGCCACCCAGGGAAAATAACGAAAATTGAGCCGATAACCGCTCCGATAATAATTGCAAAGGTGTTTGTTCGAAAATGTTTTAAGAAATAGTGAATCACTTTACTCATCGAAACAATTCCGAGTCCAATTCCAATAGCGACTACAATTATAGCAACGATCTCTAACTCGTTAATAATATCAATAATTGTTGGATAAACACCGATCATTAAAAAAACAACAGAACCACTAATTCCGGGCAAAATCATTGCAGCACTCGCCAATATACCTGAGAAGAACAATAACGTATAAACACGAAGACTTCGCTCAACAATAATGGCTCCTGGATCCATATCGATAAAAATTTTCATTGAAGCTACCGCGAGTAAACCGATAATTAACAAAATAACATGCTTATTTTTAAAGGTTCGATAAGCATTTGCTTCACTAAGTAATTGTGGAATAATACCAACAATAAGGCCTAAAAAGAAAAAGTAAGTCGGTGCCGGATAATAAGCTAAAAGCCATTTCATCAATCGGGCGAGCGTGAAAATAGCTATTGCAACGCCAATACCTAAGGGAATTAAAAAGGTAAGTTGGTCTTTCCAACGCCGACTAAACAACCCATTTATCGCTCCAATTAACCGGTCATAAATTCCGAGTAACACTGCTATTGTCCCGCCACTTACACCGGGGATTACATCACTTGCTCCGATTAAAAGTCCACGGTAAATATTTTTCCACTCCATTTACATAATCTCCTTTTACGTTTCAATCTTGCCTGTCCTATCGTATGCGCTTCGACATATCGTTATTATTATAAAATTACATAACCATTCTTTGCTATTTTAATGATAATATTAATTTGTGGCAAGGGATTATTAATGAACTAATGATTTAATTTACTCGCTCAAAAATTGTCGCATTCGCCATGCCCATTCCTTCACATATTGCGACGAGACCATATTTACCATCAATACGCTCAAGTTCATGAAGTAAAGTCGTTATTAAACGTGTACCCGTTGCTCCAAGGGGATGACCTAATGCAATGGCACCACCGTTAACATTTAATTTTTGAGGATTAGCTTGAGTATCTTCTAACCAAGCGAGGGGTACCGATGCAAAAGCTTCATTTACTTCATACCGGTCAATATCATCAATTGATAAATTAGCCCTTTTTAGTACTTGTCGCGTCGCAGCAATTGGCCCTGTTAACATAAGTGTAGGATCAGAACCAACAACTGTTCGTGCTATAATTTTTGCTTGTGGTTTTATACCGAGTTGTTGTACCATTTTCCCCGACATTAGTAATACCGCGCTTGCTCCATCACTCATTTGGCTCGCATTTCCTGCGGTTATTTTTCCCTTCTCCTTAAAAACAGGCTTTAAGGACGATAACACTTCAACTGACGTATCCCTTCGTGGTCCTTCATCAGTTTCGAAGGTTATTTGTTCATTATTATCATTCGTAATTTTTAATGGAATAATTTCTTTTGTAAATTTTCCTTCATCAATAGCGTTTAATGCTCGGTTATGACTTAAATAAGCAAATTCATCAAGTGCTTGCCTCGAAAACTTCCAACGATCAGCAATTTTCTCAGCTGAAATTCCTTGGTGAACAATTTCATATTGCTCCGTTAATCGTGGACTATGTTTCGTTTGACCGATATTGGAAAACATCGGACTACGTGTCATACTTTCAACCCCACCAGCAATGACAACATCCATATCACCCGCTGCGATTGCTTGGGCGCCAAAATGAACGGCTTGTTGGCTTGAACCACATTGGCGATCAATGGTAACACCAGGAACTTGTTCAGGGAAGCCAGCTATTAATGAAGCTGTACGAGCAATGTTCATCGCCTGCTCATTAACTTGAGTGACACACCCGATAATGACATCTTCTACAAAAGACTTATCTACATTAGCACGTACCATCAATTCATCTAACACGTCCGCTAACAGCTCATCAGACCGAACGTTTGCTAAAAGACCATCTTTACGGGCAACCGCACTACGAGCACTCATAACAACATAAACATCTTGCATGAACTATCAACTCCTTTAGACACACTTATTCGTCATTACTTACAAATAGCATAACATACAGTTTATTTTATTGTGGTTAAAAGAACAAGCTAAGAAGGAAGCCAATTTGCTTATTTATAATGTCTTAAAATTAACCGTTGATTTAATCAATAAAAAGTTAAAGAAACAAGTTACATAAGTCATATTTATTTTGATTACAAATTCATTAAATCTATGGCTCTGTGTGCAGTTCGGCTACACGTAGGTCCCTGCCGGCCGACTAAATACGGTCACGTTCTATGACCAACGTCGGCACGAGCCCGTCCTAGGCGTCGATACAGCACGTGTCCAAAGACCCCCTAAGCAAGCTAAGCTTACTTAGGAGGCTGAGGCCGTGCCGGTGGGAAGTGCAGTGTAATCGAACAATACACAGAAAATCTATTGAAAATTAGGTGAAATATAAAATTTCGATTTTGTATGTTTTTTTAAATCGATAAATTATGAAATTGATTCAACTAAAAAGAAAAATGGTTAGTTTCACTTCATTAAAATTGCAACAATTTGTTATAATAATTTAACAATGTTTATTTATTAATTTTAGCGTTTGGAATTTTTAGCATAATTTGAGGTGTTTACTTTGAAGCGATACTTATCAATAATTTTTATCGGTATTGGCATTATTATATTAATTATCGGTTTACAGATTAACGTTTATTGGAGCGGTATGGTAGCGTGGGGTTTAACATTCATTTGTTTAATGTTTGCAGCTTATTTTACAAAGTATATTCCCGATAAAAAACGATGAGATAGCTATTTTGTATAAATGAACAATCGTACAAAGGTTTATAACTACATTTAAAACTTAAATCCCTAAAATAGCTCTATGTTTAAGCTACTTTAGGGATTTTTGTAATATTTTATTTGTTTTTTAAAAATCGTCCGTTACAGCTCCACGGGAGGCACAGGAAACATTGTGCGCATATTTTGCTAAAGCACCACGTTTTACTAACGGAGGAGCTTCCCAATTTTCCCGACGTTTCGCAAACTCTTCATCAGATACAGCGACTGAGATTTTCTTTTTCTCCACATCAATCGTAATAATGTCGCCCTCTTCTAATAGAGCAATCGGTCCACCATCTTGTGCTTCTGGTGAAATGTGACCGATGACAAGACCGTGCGTTCCACCTGAGAAACGGCCATCTGTAAGTAAAGCAACTTTTTCACCTAAACCTTTACCGACTAAAATGCTTGAGATTGATAACATTTCAGGCATTCCTGGTGCACCTTTTGGTCCAACGTGACGAATAACGAGAACATCGCCTTCGTTAATTTCATTGTTCATCACCGCTTCAGTAGCTTCTCGCTCTGTATTGAAGACCCGGGCTGGACCTTCATGGTAATTTACCTTTACCCCAGATACTTTTGCTACGGCACCGGTTGGTGATAAATTACCTTTTAATACGATAATTGGGCCGTCTTTACGTTTTGGTTCATCTATCGGTGTAATGACATCTTGTCCTTCAACTAAATCTGGGAATTCCGTCAAGTTTTCAGCAACTGTTTTACCAGTAACTGTTAAACAATCACCGTGTAAGTAGCCATGCTCAAGTAACAATTTCATAACTGCTTGAACACCACCGACTTTATACAAGTCTTCCATCACATATTTACCACTTGGTTTTAAATCGGCAATGTGTGGAACTTTTTCTTGGAGACGATTAAAGTCATCAATCGTTAAATCAACATCTAATGCGTGAGCCATCGCGAGTAAATGAAGCACGGCATTCGTTGATCCACCTAAAGCCATGACGACTGTGATCGCATTTTCGAACGCTTCTTTTGTCATAATATCTTTTGGATAAATACCTTTTTCAAGGAGACGATAAACAGCTTTTCCTGCTTCTTCACATTCTTCTGCTTTTTCTTCGGATGTTGCTGGCTTTGAAGCGTTACCCGGTAAACTCATTCCCATCGCTTCAATAGCAGATGCCATCGTATTAGCTGTATACATACCACCGCAGGACCCTGCACCTGGGCATGCATGACACTCAATACGTGTAAGCTGTTCTAAAGTAATATCACCTTTGTTATATTGACCGACACCTTCGAAAACTGATACTAAATCGATATCTTCACCATCGAGTTTACCCGGGCGGATCGTTCCACCGTAAACAAAAATTGCTGGTACTTTTGAACGGGCAATCGCAATCATACAACCAGGCATGTTTTTATCACAGCCACCAATTGTAACGAGAGCGTCTAAATTTTCTGCACCGACGACCGTTTCAATTGAATCAGCAATTAAATCACGACTCGGTAATGAATAGCGCATTCCATCGGTTCCCATTGAAATCCCATCGGAAACCGTAATCGTATTAAAAATCATCGGAGCGCCGCCAGCTTCACGAGCTCCTTCTTTCGCTCGTTCGGCTAATCCATTAATATGTACGTTACATGGAGTAACTTCGCTCCAAGTGCTAGCAATACCGATCATCGGTTTTTTAAAATCTTCATCTGTAAATCCTACTGCTCTTAACATCGCACGATTCGGTGCTCGAACTGGACCGTCAAATACGTGGCTTTTAATGCGTAAATCTTTTGACATCTTATCTCTCACCTCTCTATATAAAGAATATTATAAGAGCATTAGTTAAATAGTTCAATCATTTTATTGTTATTCTAATTTAAATTTTTAGTAAATTTACGTATTAAACTAGGGGCTAGGAGTAAACTTAATTACATTCGTTACCTTCAAACGCGATTTTCATTATGAAGGGAACGTATCAACTACTTGCATTACCTTTATTAATAATAAAACAGACAAAACTTCTATTCCTTATAGAACAAAAACGGGCTGAATCATTTTTCGCCCGTTTTCTCGTTATTTAATTATTTATGGCTTAGCCGCATTAAAAATTATTCTTCTTTTGCCCGTTTGGCTTGCCGTGCTGCTTTTTCCCGTTCGCTTTGATTGAGTAATTTTTTACGTAAACGTATCGCTTTTGGGGTTACTTCGCAATATTCATCATCACTAATATATTGTAAAGCTTCTTCTAACGACATTTTTTTCGTATGGCGAATAAATTCGGACTGATCCTTATGAGCTGAACGAATGTTCGTTAAATGCTTTTCTCGAATAATGTTTACCGTTAAATCTGAATCCCGGTTATGTTCGCCAACGATCATTCCCCCATATACTTCGTCCCCTGGCTCAACGAATATCGTTCCACGGTCTTCTAATTGTAAAATACTATACATCGTCGCTTTCCCTGCTTCTCTTGCCACAAGGACTCCTTGGCGACGTCCACCTATATAACCTTTAACGACGGGCTCATAACCGTCAAAGGAATGGTTTAAAATACCATACCCACGCGTTTGTGACATAAATTCTGTCGCGTAACCGAGTAATCCGCGGGATGGTACTCGGAAAATAAGACGAACTTGTCCATTACCGTGATTGATCATGTCGAGCATTTCACCTTTACGTTCGCCAAGGGATTCCATAACAGGACCAGTATATTCTTCTGGCACGTCAATTTGTACACGTTCGACGGGCTCATGTTTTATGCCATCAATTTCTTTAACGATCACTTGTGGTTTAGATACTTGTAACTCATAACCTTCACGGCGCATATTTTCGATTAAAATAGATAAATGTAATTCACCACGACCAGAAACAATCCAAACATCGGGAGAATCTGTCGGTTCTACTTTTAAACTAACGTCTGTTTCTAGCTCTTTCATGAGACGTTCTCGTATATTGCGTGACGTTAAATATTTTCCGTCTTTTCCCGCAAACGGACTATTGTTAATTAAAAATGTCATTTGTAATGTTGGCTCATCAATCCGTAACATTGGTAAAGCATCGGGATGGTCTTTAGGACAAATAGTTTCACCGATGTTAATATTTTCTATCCCTGTAACAGCGACAATATCCCCCGCTTGTGCCTGCTTAATTTCCTTTCGTTGTAAGCCAAAAAAGCCAAACAGTTTTGTAATACGAAAGGATTGTTGTTCACCATCTTGTTTCATAACAACAACTTCTTGTCCGACTTTCATTTCCCCACGAAAAATACGTCCAACTCCAATACGCCCTAAATATTCACTATAATCGAGTAAAGTGACTTGAAATTGTAAAGGCTCATCACTATTAAGCGGTGGTGCCGGAATGTGTTTAACAATCGTATCGAAGACTGGATCCATCGTCTCTTCTTGTGTCTCAGGTGTTAAACTCGATGTACCATTTAAGGCGGAAGTATAAACGACAGGAAATTCAATTTGTTCATCATCCGCTCCAAGTTCGATAAATAGTTCTAATACTTCGTCGATCACTTCATCAGGACGAGCATTTGGTCGGTCTATTTTATTAACGACCACAACAGGTGTTAGCCGTTGCTCTAACGCTTTTTGTAGAACGAACCGTGTTTGTGGCATCGTTCCTTCAAAAGCATCAACAACGAGTAAAACACCATCAACCATTTTCATAATCCGCTCAACCTCGCCGCCAAAATCCGCGTGTCCTGGAGTATCTAATATATTAATTGTCGTATCGTTATAGGTGACAGCTGTATTTTTAGCTAAAATCGTTATCCCGCGTTCACGTTCAATTTCATTAGAATCCATCGCCCGTTCATCAACTTGTTCGTGGGCGGCAAACGTTCCCGAATATTTTAACAGTTGATCAACGAGGGTTGTTTTTCCATGATCAACGTGAGCAATAATCGCTACATTACGTACATCTTCTCTTAATTGCATCATATTTACGCTCCTCTAAAATAATAAAGATGTCTTCAACGTACGTATTATATCATACATATACTATATCTTTGCAATCGTGTACGCCTAACAAACAGTAACTTTACAAATATAAATGTTTTTTGTATATTTTTATGTTCAATTTAATTTATATCGTAGCAATATTAAATTAAATATTGTTCATACCTGTCAAATTAAGCGAAATGTAGTAAAATAGTATGATTTATATTATTACTTTGAAAAGTTTAATAAATGCCAAGGATTTTATGCTTTTTTGTCGAATATGTATTATATGTGATTTAAAAATTTATGAATTAATTCTTCTCCCATATGAAAGTTATTAGCCAACTAATTAAACATTTTAAGGGATTTTTATAGAATTGATTCATATATTTATTTACAAAGGAGGATTTAAATGATTTGTCCAACATGTGGTACAGAAAGTGCCCTAGGAAAATTCTGTTCGAATTGTGGTGCCGAACTTCCACCAACAGAATATGATCAATCAGCTAATGAGACAAATGAATATGAACAACCTGTTCATGATGAATATGGTGAGCAAGCCTACGATCCTAATGATTATGAGCAACAACCCGCTCATGATACTGGGGAATATGAAGAACCTTCGTATGACAGTTATGAGCATTCAACTGAATATGAACAAACGGCGGATACAAGGGATAACTTTGAGCAACCAACTTATGAAGCTGATGATGTTAGCGAACAGACATACCCCGCTGATTCTGCTAATGACTTATTTTCTGAGAGCGAAACAGAAACTGCCGCCACAGATGCAACCGATGATCTTTTTGCGGATGAAAGTGCATCAGCCGGGAGTGATCAGAGTAATGAGATTGTTGATAAAACGAAAGAAGTTGCATCAAATTTTGGTAACTTTTTTATTAGCTATTTAAAAGAGCCGATAAAAGCAATTAACGTGACGAAGGACAATCTCATATCAAGCATTATTACACTTTCTATCTTTTCGTTCGTTATTGCCCTTAACGTTTTCTTTATGTATCGCAAAATAGCATCTATATTCAATCAAGGATCATTTGTTGATGGCTTTCTCTTGCCATTTATCGGTATTATTATCTTGTTTGCTATCGTAATTGGTGTAACGTTCGCGGGTGTATCGATTACCCACCGGTCCTTTTCCTTTACGGACACGGCTGCTAAATTGGGTGCATTAGCTGTTCCGTTTTTAACTTTATATGTTTTGGCTTTTATAATTTCGTTAATGGGATTATTGAAAATTTATATGGCTATTGCCGCGACGAGCATTATAGGTACTATTATTGTTATTCCGACTATTATAATTTTGCAAAAACCATCAAAACGTTTTGATCAAGTATTCATATTGCTTGGCATTACTTTAATTAACTTAATCGCCTTTAGTGTAGTCATGTCATCTCTTCTAGATTCGATTATGTCTAGCATGTTAGGTGGCATAATGGGTGGTTTTTAACTGTCAATTAAAAAGCTCATAACTAGTATACAATATAGTTATGAGCTTTTTTATCGCAAATGCCATAGTTAACGGTTTAAACATCATCTCTGTAATCGTATAATTGATCATCAATATCGGCATGTTCTTTACATTTATCAGCTGCAGGAAGCGCTAATAATCGTTCATATTCAATGCCTTCACCACAAATAGTACAAATACCATATGTTCCTTCTTCAATGGCGTATAAAGCTTTATTAATTTGTTCTAGCTCATTTTCAATACGGTTTTTTAGCGATAAATCTTTGCTTCGTTCATAAAGAGCTGTCGCTGTATCTGCTGGATGATTAAGATCAAAACTTGATAATTCACTTGCCGCTTCGGTTAACGTTGCATCTAATCCTAAGTCGTTTCTTAATTGTTTAATAAGTTCACCTTGGCGTTTAAGCAATTTTGTCTCACATATTTTTAATTGATCGTCAGAAATCATTAGCAATTCTCCAATTTTTATATTTTTTCATCTAAAATATAATATATACGATAACGATAAATTCATTCGTATAAACGAGTGTCAATTTATACCTATAACAATTCATATAAAAAGGAGTAGATATGATGACGAATGAACAACTTAAAATTGGTTTTATTGGAACAGGTGTGATGGGAAAAAGTATGGTGCAAAATTTACTTAACGCATCTTATGAAGTAAACATTTACACACGGACAAAGGAAAAAGCAACAGAGCTAATAAATAATGGAGCTACTTGGTCTGATTCAATTGCCGACCTTGCGAACAATGTTCATGTTGTTATTACAATGGTCGGTTATCCACATGATGTTGAGGAAGTTTATTTCGGTGCGGAAGGAATTATTGAAAATGCAAAAAGTGAAACATTAATTATCGATATGACAACATCTAGCCCTAAACTCGCTAAACAAATTTATGATGTAGCAAAGGAAAAAAATATTTTTTCCCTTGATGCCCCGGTTTCAGGTGGCGATATTGGAGCTAAAAATGCGACACTTGCTATAATGGTTGGTGGTGATGAGCAAGCTTATCAAAAGGCTTTACCAATTTTTGAAGTGTTAGGAAACAATATTGTTTGGCATGGCGAAGCTGGTGCAGGCCAACATGCGAAATTAGCTAACCAAATAACGATAGCATCAAATATGATTGGCGTTTGTGAAGCCCTCATTTATGCCAAAAAGTCAGGACTTGAACCTGAAAAGGTGCTGAGTAGTATTTCAACAGGAGCTGCGGGAAGTTGGTCATTATCTAATTTAGCCCCACGAATGATTAAAAATGACTTCTCACCCGGATTTTTCGTAAAACATTTTATTAAAGATATGACGATTGCTGTTGAGTCAGCGAAGGATTTAGAAATCGATATGCCTGGTTTAACACTTGCATTAGATTTATACAAACAATTAGCCGACATGGGCGAAAACGATAGTGGCACACAAGCTCTCATAAAATATTATGATGAAAATTTTTAAAATTTATTTATGCTGCTGTTGCTTCGCATAAGCTTCATTAACAACAAAGGCTAAATCATCATTACCGAACATATGTAACATTTGTAAAACTGTCTCATGGGAAATATATTGTGATTCCCTCGCTGGGACAGTTTTTTCCATGGCTTCGACTAACTCTTCGTTTTTTGGTTGATTAGGATATGCTTCGCTATACAATGTTAGCGGATCGAACCCTTCGTTAATACACCATTGAGCAAACACTAAAATCATCGTCCGCTCATCTTGTTTATATTGTTCAATAATGAACTCATTTTGATCGTTTTTATTCATACATAAACTCCTTTCATTTAAAAAAAGGCTTATCTCTACGATAAGAGATAAGCCTTTGATCGTCTAAATTGAATTATAGAGCGACGACATTTGCAGCTTGTGGGCCGCGTTCGCCTTCGACAATTTCAAATTCAACTTCTTGACCTTCTTCAAGTGTTTTGAAACCTTCAGCTTGGATTGCTGAGAAGTGTACAAATACGTCGTCTCCGTCTTCACGCTCGATAAAGCCAAAGCCTTTTTCAGCGTTAAACCATTTTACTGTACCAGTCATTTACATGACCTCCTTACCCAAAAGTATCGTGCAAATTCATTGAATCATAAATACATTTACACCTACTTTTTTGATAAAGAGATCGTAAAGTATTGCTTCAATTGCATTTGCTTATTATAGGATATCGTTTATATAAACAAAAAGCAAGCGAAACGATTTTTTATTTTAAATATTGAAAGTAAATTATGAAGGATATTGTAAAACGATCCTTATGATATGTTATAATCGAGCTGTGAAAATTTACAGCAAGTGAGGATGTCACAAATGAATCGATGGTTTTTATTTAATTTTGGGTTACTCTGTTTAGCTCTTTGGAATATTGTACGAAAGAACTTTTTCATACATTGGCAAATCCCATTATTACTAGGATTCATTGGATTGCTTTTTATTTTGTTTAATTGGACGAGACATGCAATGTATTCAACAATTCGCGAAACACCTGATCGTCAACGAAAAATTAAATATGCTAAGTTATCTAAAAAAGCTATTCGAATTCATAAGTGGACAGGTTCTACAGCCTTATTATTTGCGATTGCCCATGGAATTTCGAGCTGGCAAACGTATAAATTTACTACCTATGAAATAAAGATGATATTTGGACTTTTAGCCCTTTTAACATTGTTAAGTGTCGTCATCGCTGGTTGGTTACGTCATTTTTGGCCTACTATTCGAAAACGTTATTGGCATTTATATTTAGCCATGACAATGATTTTTTTAGTGCTCATTCATATATTTATCCAAAATTAACATTGGAAGTTTTGTTCAACTTTAGTCGCTGAAACTGGCCTACTATAATAAAATCCTTGCCCTTGGTTACATCCATTATTTTTTAAAAAATGTGCTTGTGTATCACGCTCAATACCCTCAGCAATGACATTAATATTCAATTTATTAGCAAGCGTAAGAATAGCCGAAACGATTGCTTGACTTTCTTCATTAACATCAATATCACTTATGAAGGATTTATCAATTTTCAAAGTATCGATCGGTAACTTTTTAATATAATTAAATGAGCTGTACCCTGTCCCAAAATCATCAACAGATATATGTACACCTAACGCACGAATTTGTTGGATCAATTGTGCTGCATTTTCCATATCAGCAAAAATCGTCTCCGTAACTTCTAACTCTAACCACTTAGGGTCTAATTGTTCTTCTCGCAAGACATTTTGTAAATAAGTGAAAAAATCATCATCTGCTAATTGTCTAACAGATAAATTAACAGATATTTTAACAGGTGCAAAGCCTTTTTCTTGCCAAGCTTTGTTTTGTCTAACCGCTTCTTGTAACACCCATTCACCAATGGGGACGATAAGTCCAGTTTCTTCAGCAAGAGGAATAAATTTACCAGGGGAAATAGTTCCTAATTCTGGGTGTTTCCAACGTATTAAAGCTTCAAGTCCGATTAATTTGCCTGTTTGTAAATTTACTTTCGGTTGATAATCTAAATAAAATTCATTGCCAACAATTGCTTTTCTTAGCTCATTTTCTAAAAGTATTTGTTCGAGGGATTGTTCTTCTAGACCAGGATGATAAAATAAATACCCTTTACCGCGTTCTTTCATAGCATAGAGAGCCGTATCGGCCTTAGATAAAATATCATCAGTCGAATTAGTATCGTCCGGAAAAAAAGCAATGCCTATACTACAAGTAATCGTATATTGAAATTGCTCTAATTGTATAGGTACTTTTATCGCATCAAATATTTTCCGCAAAATTCGACGAACGGCTGATTGACTATCAACATTTCGTAAAATAACTGCAAATTCATCACCGCCTAATCGGGCGACAATATCAAAGGAACGTAAAACTAATTTTAAACGATCAGCAAACTCAACTAAAATTGAATCGCCAACTTCATGTCCCCAACGGTCATTGACAAATTTAAACTTGTCTAAATCGATAAACAATAAAGCAAATTTCGAATTCGTTTGTCTAGCAAGAATAGCTTCTTTATTAAGCAATTGTAAAAAATGACCCCGATTTGGCAAATCAGTTAAAGCATCATGCATAGCAAAGTGAGCATAGGTTTGTTCTGTTCGTTTACTATCCGTAATGTCGCGTGTGATAATAACGAGACATAATATTTGTGACGATTCTGTGTAAATAGCATTAATCGTTGAGCTTACATAAATAGATGAGTTTTTTCCATTTACTACCCGATATTCAATGTTTATCGAACGTTTTTTGTTTTTTAATAAAAGAGTAATTTGTTCAACTACTCGATCACGGTCATCTTCATGAATCCAATCGGATAGGCGCGAGGATTCAATACTTGCAAGATCGACGTTTAACATTGTTTCATGCGATGGGGAAACATGTTGAAAATAGCCATCGGAATCAATAATTGCAATTAGGTCGGAAGTGTTTTCAGAAATAAGTCGATGCATTCGTTCACTTTGTTGCAATTTTTGTTCCATTTGTTTTCGTTTCGTAATATCATGCCTAACGGAAATAAATTGATAAGGCTTATGATTTTCATCGAGAAAAGGTACAATTGTCGTATCTACCCAAAAAATTTCCCCATCCTTTGTTAAATTACAAATCTCTCCCCGCCAAATTTGTCCACTTATAGCTGTTTGCCATAAATTCGTAAAAAATTGTTTAGGGTGATAACCCGAATTAAAAATACGGTGATTTTTTCCAATTAATTCTTCTCTATCGTAACCCGAAATCTCACATAATTTATCATTTACGGAAATTATTGTACCGTTCTTATCCGTCACATTAACAATTGTCGATTGATCAAGAGCAAATTTTATATCTTTTAAACGTTTTAAAAGATGTGCATCAAAATTAAAAGGTTGCGGAACATATTCGTGTTGACTTGTCATAATATCGCTCCTTCTTCATTAAGCTCGAGCTAGTTTACTGTAAATTTATTTAAACTCCAAACGAACGATTTCCTATTCAGAGGGATAGGTATTTACATTTTATTATATCATTTTCAACTTACACATCTAATGTTATTTTAGACAAATCAATGACGATTTCAATTAATCGTGTTATGTTCCAAATATCTAGTTTTACTTATGAAATAACGCTAGTTTTCTTAACGTTATTCTGTTTGTTCATCTTTCTTTTTCGTATGGAAAACCTTTCCGCTTCTTGCATATTCGACATCAGGAATGTTTAGGCGATAATTAACAACTCGTGCAGCCGCAAATAAATAATCGGATAAACGATTTAAATATTGCAAGATTACAGCCGGGACGTTTTCATCCTGCTTCATCAACGTAACGACAGAGCGTTCTGCACGCCGAGCAATTGTTCGAGCAATGTGTAAAGTCGCTGCTTGCTTAGAGCCACCGGGTAAAATAAATCGTTCTAAATGTGGTGTTTCTTCAGTATATGCGTCAATTTTTTTCTCCAAATATACGACATGTTCTTCCGTGACTTTTAATTGCCGCCGCTTAGATACCGTTGCCAAATCACCACCACAATCAAATAATTCATGTTGAATTTTTTCTAAATCATCAATTAAATCGTGGAACAATTTCTCATCAAGTTTAGCAACCGCTAAGCCGATATAACCATTTAATTCATCAACTGTGCCATAGGAAGCTACTCTAATATCATCTTTATCAACGCGAGCACCGATTAAGGCTGTTTTACCCTTGTCACCTGTACGTGTATATAATTTCATTTTGTCATCCTCCTCTTATTTATAAAATGTCTCGTTATCTATTTTACCATGTCTTGAAGATGTCAGTCGTCTCGTTTCATTCTTTCTTGTCTCATAAAGTATTTTTCAATCGCCTCTTTTGTACATTTATAAACACCTTTACCAATAAGTCGTCCTAAGGGAGTTAATGTCCCACCATATTGTTGCTGTTGTCCTTGTTGGGTGGCGGCAACTAAGATGCTATCTGTCGCAGTCCCTGTCGCTAAAGTGTTAAACAGTTGATCAGTAATATTTAAATCATGAAACACTTTAACTTTCGCTTCTGTTGCCGTCGTTAATGATTGGATAAACGCCTCGTCTGTCATATATCCGTTCACAAAAATCCACGTATTAATTGTTCCTATTTTTGCAGCTGTACGCTTCTTTCCTAAAGATGCGTCAATCGCGTGACCAACACTCGCTGTAACAACGATGAAAACAGATAAATCATCTTCCTTAAATAAATGATAAGAAACATCTTCTAAGTTGACAGCTGTCATCATACTTACCGTTTCCTTTGGGGAAAATCCATGCTCTTGTAAATAAGTGAGCATATCTTGAATATGATCATCACAGTTATACTGTTCACTTACACGGCGGTTGACAAATGACCGATACCAACCAACACCAGACCCTGTCACACCTGATGACATCGTCTTTAATGGAAAAGGTACGTTAACGGTAATTTTATTGTTACTAACGCTTAAATATTGTTCAGTTATTGTTAAGCGATCCTTCTCCCGGACATCCGGCAATAACATCATTTGGGGTTTTGGTACTTTAGGGTGGGGGTGATTTTCAATAGTTGTTTGATAAACATCTTTTATTCGGGATTTTTCCAAAACGATATTAGGTGTCGCACAAATGTTTTTTTCACCCTTTTCTAATAATAAAAGACGGTCACAATAAAGACTTGCAAGATTCAAGTCGTGAAAAATTGAAATAACTGTTAATTTTTTTTCCTTCGTCCATCGCTTTAATACATCGAGCAATTCTTTTTGAAAAGATAAATCAAGGTGGTTTGTCGGTTCATCGAGCAGTAAAATTTTTGGGTCTTGGGCAAGGGCCTGTGCCAAAAATACCCGTTGTCTTTCTCCACCGGATAGTCGGTCGATTGGCATATGTTCATAGGCTAAAATGCCTGTTTGTTCCATGACCTTATGAATGATCCTTTCATCTTCTTTAGTAAACGTACGAAAAATACCTTGTTGATGGGCATAGCGACCAAGGGCAACCGTTTCTCGAACAGTATAACTAAAGGTTTGTAACATATGTTGCGGTAATACGGCGATTAACGTCGCAAGTTCTTTCGGTGTATACGTTTCTATTCGTTTTTCGTTGATCAAAACTTCGCCTGTTTCTGGGGTTAAAATTTGGCTAATCATTTTTAATAACGTCGTTTTCCCACTGCCGTTTGGCCCGATAATGCCAAACAACTCTCCTTCAGTTACTTGAAAGGAAATATCGTTAATAACATTTACCCTATTATAACCACCGGAAACATTTTTCACATGAATCAATAAGATCAGCTACTTTCTAAGCGATTTTTCATTAAAATGAAGGCAAAAATTGGTGCCCCAATTAAGGCTGTAATAACGCCGATTGGCAGTTCTGCTGGAGCAATAATCGTTCGCGAGACTAAATCAGCTAAAATAAGAAAAGCAGCCCCAGCGATAATTGAAAACGGTAATAAATGACGGTGATCCGGTCCCCACAATAAACGGACAAAGTGTGGGATGACGAGTCCAACAAACCCGATTGTCCCCGAGACGGCAACAGCGGCCCCCGTAATAATTGATCCAGAAAATAAAATAAATAGCTTTTTTCGTTGTACATGAACCCCTAAATGATGGGCTTGCTCTTCACCGAACGACATCGCATTTAATTCGCGCGTATGAAGGAGTAAACTAATCGTTCCAATGATAAAAAAAGGAATAATTATTTTTAAATGACTCCAACCACGCATCGACACACTGCCTAGTAACCAACCGATAATTTGTCTAAGTTCCTCACCCGTCAAAGCGATCATTAAAGAAATGAGGGAACCTAAAAATGAACTAAATATAACTCCCGTTAAAATAATTGTCTCAACACGCATGGAGCGATCGATTGTTTCCGCAAATAATAAAACGATGAAAACTGTTAAAAACGCTGCTGTAATACTTAAAAAGGGTAATGTAAAAGCACCAAAAAAAGGAATAGAAATATTAAAAAATATCGTCACAACTGCACCGACCGAAGCCCCGGATGAAACGCCGAGGGTAAAGGGATCTGCCAATGGATTTCGTAAAAGTCCTTGAAAAGCAGCTCCAGCAATGGCCAGTGATGCACCGACAAACCCGGCGAGCAATACGCGGGGCAGACGGATATTCCAGACAATATTGACAATCATCGAGTCGATAGTTTCAACATTTTCACTACGAGCAATTTTTAACACGATTAATTGGGCAATATCTTTAAAGGGCACATATACCGTCCCGATCGCTATGCCTAAAAAGCCTGCTAATAATAGTAGCAGGCTTAAAAAAATGTAGGCAAATATTTTATTATTCAGCGAAAACTTCCGGATAGATTGCTTTTGCAAGAACTTCTGCTCCTTCAACTAAACGCGGTCCCGGACGGCTTACTAAATCCGTATCAACTTGAATGACTCGCTCATCTTTTACCGCTGTAATATCTTGCCAGGCATCACGATTTATTACTTCTCCGACAGGATCTTCAACGTAATCATAGGTGACAATGATAACATCAGGGTCCATTTCAATGACAGCTTCTTCATTGATCATTACCCAACCGTCTTCTGTAACACCATTTTCAGCATTAATAAGTGTTAAAATCTCCTGTTCAAACGTATGATTTCCCGGGGCATAAATTTCCGGTTCTGGAGAAATTTCAATGTATACGATTTGCTTATCATCTTCGGCAATTGCTTCAGCTTTTTCAGCTAACTCAGCAAAGCCTTCTTCCATTGATTGAATGATTTCTAATCCCTTATCTTCCGTACCTGTAATGATACTCATCATATTAATCGATTCATATACTTCTTCAAAATTTGTCGCATTATTAACGACAAAAACATTTAGTCCTGCATCACGTAACTGGTTGATCGTCTCTTCACCGTTACTTTCATGGGCAAAGACGAGATCAGGCTCGAGGGATAACATAAGTTCTACATTTAATTCCATGCCCCCGACTTTTTCAATGTCTAAAACTTCTTCCGGATAATTGTCATGATCAGAAACACCGACCATTTTCTCGCCTAAACCTAATGCAAAGGCAATTTCTGTATTACTTGGCATAATGGAAACAATTTTTTCCGGCTCTTCCTCTAACACCACTTCTTCACCAGAAGCATCGAGTACTGCCTGGGGGAAATCTACATCTTCAGTTTCTTCCGTTACTTCTGTTGTTGCGTCATCCTTTGGTTCTGTAGCATTTTCATCAGTGCCATCACTACATCCGGCAATAATTCCAACGATCATTAATAAAGCTATAAGCCATTTATGTAAATGTTTCAACCTTAACGCCTCCCATAATAAATAATCAAAATAAAAAACATCTCAACAAGCGAGATGTGTGAAAGGTGCGATATACGTAAAAATGACAGCATATATCGTTTAGTCCGTTTCATACACCTCCTATCCGCGTAGGGTTTGGCATATTAGAATAAGACAGGTCTCCTGGCTTATGGATTAATCTCACTACACCTTCCCATTCTTGCAATAGAACAGTGGCGCTTTGTAGTGAGCGTTCCAATTACAGTGGCGGGACCGCGTTGGTTTTGCACCAAACTTCCCTATTAAGTCTATAATTAGACACCTTATTCCTTCGACATATTTAATTGTCTCATTTAAGCGTTTTGATTGAACGCTCAGTCTGCCAATAGATTATGCTTTAATCATAGTTGATATTTCAAAAGTTCTCAAGTAGTGACTCCTAAAAATAATAAAACAAGGTAAAGTAGCTGCTCATTAATTTTTTGTTAAATCTGCTTTACCTTGTTTTGAATTTAGCCGTTTATTTAATCAACTTTTTCAATATGTTTAATGACGAGCATCTCACCGTCTTTATAATACGTATACGTTACTTTATCTCCCGGCTCTAAATCGGCGACTAAATCACGGGCTTCCATCGTTAACTGGTAAGCAACAAACCCTTCATCTGTTTCAACTTCAATTGTATGTGGATCTGCCTGACCACTAAACAAACCGGTTTTAATAATTTCTGCTTCTGGATCTTTTCCTTCGTTATTTTTTTCCGTCGATTTATCGTTGTCCTTTGATTCATCGGAAGGTTTAGTACTTGAATCGTCTGTTGATTTTTTCTCTTCTTCTACTTGTTCTGAATCCGAACTCGTTTGATCATCTGCTTCTTGATCTTTCTCATCTAGTCCTTCTTCCGTCTGGTTATTATCAATCGGTTCTTCTTGCTCAGTATCTTCCGATTTCCCACAAGCAGAGAAAAAGATTAACCCGAGCAACGATACAATTAATATGAGTCTTTTCATTTTCTAAATGCCCCTTTACAAAGTAGTATGTGTGGCTAATATTACCCGTAAGTTAACATAAGGATGTGAACTTAAAAAGTTTTCCTTAGTCTTTTTGTTTTAATAAATGTTGTGCAGCAATACCCGGTTCCGTCATTTCCGATGGGTCTAAAATTTGTTCAAGTTCATCACACGTTAACAATCCTTTACGTTCACAAATGTTACGAATTGAATCCCCCGTCCGATAAGCTTCAGTCGCAATTTCCGTTGCTTGTTCATAGCCGATATGTGGGTTAATCGCTGTAATGACGCCTAAACTTTTATTCATATTTTCTTGTAATTGTTCGACATTTGCCTTAATTCCCTTAATACCATGTTCCGCAAACACATTCATAACATTTGTCATAACTTTTATTGAATCGATTAAGCGATAAACTAATACTGGTTCCATAACATTTAATTCAAACTGTCCAGCCTCTGAAGCTAAACTAACGGTATGGTCATTACCGATCACTTGAAAAGCGACTTGGTTAACGACTTCAGCCATAACAGGATTTACTTTTCCCGGCATAATTGATGAGCCCGCTTGTCTTGGTGGTAATGTTATTTCATTTAAGCCGACCCTTGGACCGGAAGCGAGTAATCGTAAGTCATTAGCAACCTTTGATAAATTAATCATGCAAATTTTAAGAGCAGCAGATAATGTCGTATAACCGTCTGTATTTTGTGTCGCATCAACTAAATGCGGTGTTCGCTCAACGGGTAAACTACTATTTTCCCTTAAATAAGTAACAACTTTTTTTATA
>DATGSQ010000021.1:0-14106 GCA_035302425.1 Bacillota bacterium
AAAACGACGCATCAATTCATCTTCCATCGATAAATAAAATTGCGACATCCCTGGATCTCCTTGACGTCCAGAACGACCTCTTAACTGATTGTCAATTCTGCGCGATTCATGACGTTCTGTACCAATAACGGCTAAGCCACCTAATTCTCTTACACCTTCACCTAATTTAATATCCGTACCACGTCCAGCCATGTTTGTCGCAATTGTTACGGCACCCTTTTGTCCAGCATTTTCAATAATTTCCGCTTCTCGATAATGATTTTTAGCGTTTAAAACATCATGTTTAATTCGCGCCCGTTTTAACAATTGAGAAATAACTTCCGATGTTTCAACAGCAACCGTCCCGACAAGAACAGGTTGACCCTTTTCATGGCATTCTTTAATTTCGTCGACTACCGCTTTAAATTTTCCTTCAATTGTTTTGTAGATCATATCTGGTCGATCGTCACGAATAATTGGTTTATTCGTCGGAATAACAATAACTTCCATGTTATAAATGTTACGAAATTCTTCTTCTTCAGTTTTCGCTGTTCCCGTCATTCCTGCTAATTTATTGTACATTCTAAAATAGTTTTGAAACGTAATCGAAGCGAGTGTCATACTTTCACGTTGAATTTGCAAACCTTCCTTCGCTTCAATTGCCTGGTGCAAACCGTCACTATAACGACGGCCTTCCATAAGTCTTCCCGTAAATTGGTCAACGATAACGACTTGACCTTCTTGCACGACATAGTCTTTATCACGTATCATCGCTGCATGGGCTTTTAATGCTTGGTTAATATGGTGTGTTAATGAAACGTTGTCTAAATCGAACAAGTTTTCTATGCCAAAATACTTTTCCGCCTTATTAATACCTTCTTCAGTTAATTGAACACCTTTCGTTTTTTCATCGTACGTATAATCTTGCTCACGGGTTAACGTACTAACGAAACTGTTCGCTCGTTCATAGTTTGCTGCTGATTTTTTTGCTGATCCGGAAATAATTAACGGTGTTCGTGCTTCATCAATTAAAATAGAGTCAACCTCATCAATAATAGCAAAATGTAGTGGTCGTTGGACCATTTGTTCTTTATATAAAACCATATTGTCACGCAAATAATCAAAACCGAATTCATTATTTGTCCCATACGTAATATCAGCTTCGTAAGCAGCTTTCTTTTCATCTTTGTCTAAACCTGTCGTATTTAGCCCAACAGTTAACCCTAGAAACTCATAAAGTACACCCATTTCTTTAGCGTCTCGCTCAGCTAAATAATCGTTAACAGTAATAATATGAACGCCCTTACCTGACAATGCGTTTAAATAAGCTGGCATTGTTGCCGCGAGTGTTTTTCCTTCACCCGTTCTCATTTCTGCGATATTTCCATCATGTAACGCAATTGCCCCTAGCAATTGAACATAAAATGGACGCATATTTAATACTCGCTTTGAACCTTCGCGAACGACAGCGTACGCTTCAACGAGTAAATCGTCTAATGACTCGCCATTTTTATAGCGCTCTTTAAATTGTTCCGTTTTTTGTTGCAACTCTGTATCAGATAGCTGTTCATACTCTGATTCTAATGATTCTATTTCATCAGCAACTTTTTCTAGTTGTTTTAACTTTCTTTGGTTACCATCACCAAAAATACGTTTTACAAATCCTAACATTTAATAAACGCACCTCGATTTATTTTTAAAAAATTATTTTAATCGTTATCCACATTTATCATAACATTTTATAGTTGATTATGACAACTGAGCATCGTTACAGACAATGTAAACATATTTGACTTTTTTTAAAAATAAAGAGTAGTTAAGTGGGGAACTACTCTTTACCCTAGCACAATAGAGAGAGGGCTAGGTGGGGAAAGTATTATTTAAGGAAGTTACTTTTTAAACATCGATTTTTTCATGACGAATTTCCATATGTGACATTTGACGATTTAAATGATCAATAAGTCTTAATAGCTCTGTGGCTATTTTTTCGTTATGCTTGACTAAATTATATAACTCTTTGTGAATCGTGCATTTACATTTCTTCAATAGAAATCACCCTTTTAAATATAGTCAAAATTTATTTACTATTTTTTTCTGCTGCACTAATAGTTTTACCATATTTATCAAATTTCAGCGAATGCCTAAAAACAAATTTTGGTACTTTTTTCGACAAAATTTTCTTTATGTTTATGTAAATTTATAGTTACTTCGCCTTGTTTTTTCACTTAAAGAGTTAAATATAAATATCAAAATAAGATTTTCGCATTTTTATTGACAAATTTCGACATGTATTCGACATAAAAAGACTGTTGATCATTTAGCGGTAAAAAGTAAATCTACGCTAAAATTTATCAACAGTCTTTAAAATACTATGTTTTCAATTGTTTAATTATCTGGTTCAATTAATCCATATTTGCCATCATTACGGCGATAGACGACATTTGTGTCACCTGATTCAGCATTTGTAAAGACGAAAAATGAGTGGTCTAACAAATCCATTTGCAAAATCGCCTCTTCTGAATCCATTGGTTTTAAATTAAATCTCTTTGTACGAACAATTTGAATGTCATCCGATTCGTCTTCTTTTTGGCTCACAGCATCTCTTTCCATCTCAGCAAAAATATGTTTCGGTGAACCTTTTTGGCGTAATTTTCGATTAACTTTCGTTTTGTGTTTTCTAATTTGGCGCTCTAACTTATCGACAACTAAATCAATTGCAGCGTATAAATCAGCATGACTTTCTTCCGCTCGTAGAAGTAAGTCTTGCATCGGAATAGTTACTTCAATTCGTTGATCGTTATTGTAGACACTTAACCTGACATTTACATCGGACGTCGGCGTTGTATCAAAATACCTCTCCAGTTTGCTAACCTTCTTAATGACATAATCACGAATCGCGTCCGTTACTTCTACATTATTTCCACGAATGTTAAAATTCATATAAGTGTCCTCCTTTTATCCTTGTTCATCTATTATACTAGATATCTAAACATATTTCCTGTTATAACTCAAAATTTCGAAGGACAAGTTCATTTTATTTTTTTTGATCCAAATACATACCATCTATTGTTCGTACATCTTTATATGGATTGACGTAAAATTGTGTTGATTGCTTACTTTTATTCATCTGCTGCATTTCTTTTTTAAGATTATTTTGTAACTGCAACATTTTCTCAGTAATTTGTTCGTTCATTTTTACGACCTGTTGACCGATTTTAATCTCATCATCGGTATACGGCGGAGATAATTTTTGAATATACTTTTCACGCCGTTCAATTAAATCGTTCATTTGCTCGATAAACTGTTCACGGTTTTTTTCTAATTGTTTTTCATTAAACAAATTAAGTAATTCGTGGGTTAAGCTGATAACTTTGTTAAGGTCATTTTTCATACGTGTGTTCCTTGAGCAAACTTTTGCTGACGTGTTTTCTTTATAACCTCAATCCAAGTATCTCGAAGTTCCGTTACTAATTCTAATGCTTCTTCTAACTCGTCTAAGTTATTATGAATATTTGCTTGGGTTAATAAATAGTAAATATATTCATAAAGTGGCAGTAATTGTTTTGATATATCAATTTGTTGATCGAGTGTTATCATTAGTTCTTGAATAATCTTTTGTGCTTTTTGTAACTGCTCATTTTTATTCGAAAAGTCTTCCTTTTTAATCGACTTTTTGGCTTGGTTAATAAATTTAATACAACCATTATAGAGCATTAATGTTAATTCGCCACCAGTTGCTGTATTAACTGCATTTTCCTGATATGCTTGATAAGGTTGATTCATCGACATTGATTAACACTCCTTAAATTAAAAATCATCTTACATGTTCCCATAAAATTGAGAAAACATATAGGAAGATTGTTCATTCATTCTTTGTATAGCTTTTTCCATTTGGGTAAATTGATTCCAATATCTGTTCTCAACTTGTACTAAACGTCTTTGAAACGCATCGATTTGTTTATCTAAATCTTTCATACGTTTTCCAAGAGCATAGTTATCAAGTGTAGATGTTGCTCGACCGGCATGATCATGGATACGATCAACCGTTTGTTTAACAGCTTCTTCTAATTTATAAATGACTCCTTTATTATCCGCCGTATTTTGGGCGAAAAGACGGCGAACATCTGAAGGATTTTCACGTAAAGCATCCTTTAACTTTTCTTCATCAACGATCAATTTTCCACCATTTAAATAGTCTTCAGATGTACTAATACCTATTGCTGTAATTGAACGATACTCTCCATCAGCGTTACTAGCTTCATACCAACTTCGACGCATATTCGTCATACCATCAACGATAACCCGCTCGCCTCTAATGAGACCGCTTTTCGCTTGTTCTTCCCATCGTTCAATTTCTTTTTCCGTCATTTCATCTTTTTGTTCCTGTGTTAATGGTAAATAGTCGCGATAACGTCTTTCTTGCTGTGAGCCATTTAGTTTTTCAATGACTTCGTTGTATTTATCAACAAAGGCCATAATTTTATCAAAGGCTTGGTCAACATCATTTGTAACTGATAAGGATGCATGACCGTCTGTCGTATCATGGAATTGTAAATTAATATTGTTAATCGTATATGTGTTATCTGTTGATTCGATCGTTAACCCGTGATTGTAAGTAAATTTAGCGTTTTGTGCATTAGTTTCTTCTTCCTGATCTAATTTTAATACGTCTGAAAAAAACGGGTTTCCACCAAAGTCAATTTCCGGACCATCGCCATATACTTCTGTATCTCTATATTTCCCCGTTCGAGTTGATTCTAAAACGACACGGGTTTCACCTTTAATCTCCTGAATAAAGGCTCGAACAGGTATACTGTTATCATTTGTAATTTTTGCTAATATACTGCCAACTGTGTCGCCCTCGTCAATAGTAATTTCATGCTCAGCTTTAGTGCCATCAGCATTAAAGGTTGAAAAAGTTATTTTTCCATCTTCATAATCATTCATATCAATCGATTGATCAATATCAACACCTTCTGTACTAACATTCATCGCTGCTGTTGCTAATTGTTCAACTTCAATATAATACGTTCCATTCGCTGCTTGTGAACCACCTGTAGCTGTTACAGCATTTTCTTGTGTTGAATGGATTTTCTTTGTTTCATAAGTTCTACTCATTTTCATATCAAGCATCATTCTGTCAAATTCAGATAATGCAAGATTTAAATCACGAAATGCTTCCTGTTTCCACGTTAATAGCGTACGATCTTGTTCTAATCGTCGTAGTGGAATACGCTCAGCATCCATTAAACGGTTAACGATTTGATCGATGTCCATTCCTGTTGCTAAGCCACCTACACGCATAACCATTATTGCTCACCTCTGTTTTTCTGTATAATGCTATTAAACTTTTTCATCGACTAACATTCCCATAAATTCGACCATTGCTGCGTGCATGTCTAACATTTTTTTCGGTGGAATTTCTTTAATAATTTCTTTCGTTATCGGATTGACAACTGTTACATAATATTCATTTAAATCCTCATGGTATTCAAACTTTAAATTCGTTTGAACAGGATTTAGAAAATTGTTTATTTGTGATGTTATTTCTTTTACTTTATCTTTACTCGGGAAGTAATCGTCAGTTGCCGGTAATTTTTTAGCCAAGTCTCTTTCATGTGTATTACTTTGGGTGTCATACGAGCGGCTATCTGAATGCATTTTAGGCAATTCTGCTGAAACTTTTCCTATTTGCATAGCCAGTCAGCTCCTCAAACTATTCTCTTATTTATTATATCGGCAAATATTTATTAATATTTAAGGCATTTATACAAATTAATTTATCTGCTATCAAAGTTTTATTATCCAAACAATTATTACTAAAAAATTATTTATCTTGAAGTAATTGTAACAAATGTGAAGGTGTATTAGCTGCTTCACTATTTTGACGTTGAATCTCAAGGTATATTTCCTTACGATGAATTTCAACAGATAACGGAGCATCGATTCCTAGCTTTATTTGATCACCTTCAATAGACAAAATTTTTATTTCGATCGAATCACCAATTTGAATCGATTCATGTAAACGGCGAGTTAAAACGAGCATCTCAGTCTCCCCCCGATTGTTTATTTTCTTTATTGACGAGTGGAGCTTTTGATGGATAAGAATAATCATTTAAAATATATTGTTTACCTAGTTGTGTTTTTCCATTTATAATAATAGGTGCTTTTAAATTAATCGTACTTTCTTCAAAGGGAGAAGTTAAAGTAACAATCGTTAAAATATATAAATCTTTTTCTGAACTAATATTTAATTGATCGATTGTCGCTTGATCAAGACGAAATTCGTAATCTTGATAAATTTGATATGGATTTGTAACAACGAACGCTAATTGTGGAGTTCGTGTTGATTGTAATGTTTGAAAAGACTCGGGAGTTGTTCCCGGTATTGGCAAAAGTATAAAACTTTTTTCATCATTAAATCCTGGCAAACCATTTTTGAAAGTTACAATTTCAGTCGTATCAATCGTCAATTGTCCCAAATATTTCGTTTGTATTTTCAATGAGTAATCCTACCCTTCTCTAAACCGTTATTGAAAATAGATTTTCATAATCAATGTCTAATGACTCATATTGTTCCATATATATGTTTAAAACACTTGGTTCAAAATCGATGATCGGTTTATTCGGTACTGCTTCAATCGTTGGAGCTTGTGCAATAAATTCGATATGAACGTCGGCTGGTATATAATCAATTTTTACAGAAAAAGGTGAAGGCATATATTTCAATGACAACGTTTTTTGTTGTTGAAAACCATTTTCAAGGGCTTGATTGTATATTGGATTGTTTGATTGTTCAATTTTCATCAGCTCGTCCCCTTGTTCTGCTCGCCGAGCCGCTCCTTCCGCCACAGCTTGTAAACCTTCCGCACCTTGCTTTTCAATAAGTCGCGGAGTGCTCATTAAATTCGCCTCTTCCCATGCTTGTGATTGGTCAATGATCAATTCACCTTTGGGAGCTTCAATTGACATTTTTGCATGGTGCTGTTCAATTTTTAAGTCTGCTTTTGGCTGTTGTATGTTTAACGAAGCGAATTGCTGTTCCATGCCAATTTTGGCAAATTGTGATTGCATACGAATTTGTGGTACCCTCACATTAGTCGCTCCTTTACAAAAAAATAATCCCCGTATGCCTGCAGTTCAGGCAGACAGGGACAAATTATCGTAAAAAGTCTATTAACGTTGGTTGCATCATACGCGAACCAGCGGCAAGTGCCGCTCTATGTAATGTTTCCTGTGTAATTAATTGAGTAATCGCTTCTTCAAAATGAACATTCTCATTTTCTGCCATCGTTTGTTTAGCGATAACCTCCTGTTCATCTAGGCGATTATCTATAAGTTCCATTCGGTTCATTCGTGCACCTAAACTAGCCCGGGCATCTAAAATTTTCGATGTGTTTTTATTTAGAAGTTGAATACTCTCATCGAAATCATCTGAAGTTACATCTTCATTTTCTAATGTATCAATAAACTTTTGTATGTTTTCAAAAAAACCATCACCATCATCACTGTGAAACAATTCCTTTGCTGAAACATTTGCTTGGACACGTGTTCCTTTAAAAACTTCAATTTCTACAGGTTCATTATTAATATTTTCCGTAACAATATTCCCTTCATCATCGATAGTAATGGGTGCCTTAGTTGTATTCATTCCGTTGAAAATATATTTGCCACTAACATTCGTATTTGCAATGTCGAATAAATGGTCTTTTAACTGAATAGCTTCTTCTTTAATACTATTTAATTCATCTTGGTCATACGTCGAATTACTCGCTTGGATAGATAACTCATATAAGCGATGCATTGCTTGAGTAGCTTTATCAAGAGCTGCATCAGTATTGTCCATCCAAGTTTTTACTTCACTCGAATTTCGTTTATACTGTTCAACCTCCGATACCTCTGTACGATAAGCGATTCCTTTCATCGCAATAACCGGATCATCAGAAGGGTAACTTATTTTTCTTCCTGTATATAGTTGTTCTAAATATTTATCTAATTTTTGCTGACTATCCATTACATGGCGTAACATATTATTAGACAACATTGATTGTGTAACTCTCATCTACTTAGTTTACCTCCCTACTAAACCCATACCATTGATGATACGATCAATCATTTCATCAATAGCTGTCATATTTCGCGCTGCTGCATTGTAAGCATGTTGAAAGCGAATCATATTTGACATTTCTTCATCTAATGAAACAGCACTTACTGACATACGCTGTTCATCGACTTGTGTTCGTAAAATATTCGTATTATTTTTCATCCGATTTGCTTCCTGTGTATTAATCCCTAATTTACTAATCATTGCCTGTAAAAATTCCCGTGGAGAGCTTTCATTTAAGTCACCTATTGGCTCATCAAACATTTCAGCTAAGCGTAAAGCATTTTCTCCATTTCCACTAAATTTTTCTTCTCCAGATTCGACATATCCCGCGGCAATTAAAGATGGATTTTCTAAAATATCGGCGGATACTGTAATAAGTTTTGCCGCTCCTTCTTCTGCATCAATATTAATGAAAAAGTCTTGACCATCATCACCGTTAAAATCATAACCGTTGCGATGTTCATCGTTAAATGCTTGGGCAAATCCGTACGCTAAACGATCAAGTTGTGCCATCATTTCCGGATAATCTCCAACAATTTTACCTTCACTATTTTCGTACCCATAAGAACTTATTAAACTTATAAACGAACCGATGCTTTGTTCGGTTAATAGATGGGCATCAACTGAAATGGCTGATTCATCCGGGTGAAAGATAATTTCACTAATTCCACTTTCACCATCCGCTACTTTAACAAATGTATAATTACTAGGATATTCTACTTCTTCGTCAATTAATATAATCGGATTAGTAAAGGATTGTCCACGTTCATCAACTAATTCTATCGATACAATCCCATCGGCGATATCTAAGGCGCCACCTTCACTTTTATGGTACTCAACATTTATATTTACAAGTTCAGACAATTCATCGATTAATACATCACGATTGTCATATAAATCGTTCGCTAAATAACCATGGGGTTCAATTGTTTTAATTTGCTCATTTATACGATTAATTTGTCGTAAAAGCGAATTAATTTTATCTTCAGCCCCGCCGATTTCTGCGCGAAGGTCTGTACGGATATTTTCTAAGGATTTCGCTAAATGATTAAATGTATCTGTCACCGATTTAGCTCGTTCAGCGACGACTGAGCGGGTACCCGCTTGATCAGGATGAACGGCTAAATCTTGTAGTGATTGCCAAAATAAATCCATCGTTTTTGACAGTCCTGTATCCGATGGTTCATTGAGCAAGCGCTCCATCCGAGTTAATGCGTTTGATTTCGTCTCCCAATGATGCATTCGGCTATTTTCCGAACGAAATTGTGCATCAAGAAACTTATCGCGAATTCTTTGAATAGACGAAATTTCAACACCTGTACCCATTTGACCCGGAATCTCCGGTCTATTCATTGAAGGAACAGGAAATGGGCGCGCTGCATCGAAGTTGACACGTTGCCGTGAATAACCTGGGGTATTTGCATTAGCAATATTATGTCCTGTTGTGTAAAGTGCTGATTGTTGGGCAAATAGCGCCTGTTTTGCCATTTCTAGTCCATGAAATGTACTCATCATCTCTCTCCTTTAAACATCAAGCTCGTGAATCAAACATTGAGCGATCACTATAACTTTTTTGATCACTTTTCGTTTGTTGACGATCATAATTTAGTGATTGTAACGTCGGTTTAAACATATTTAATGACGTTTGAATAAAGTGCATCGATTGCTGAATAAGTGCACCATTTAATTGTTCTGAATCACGCAACTTAGTAATAGCGTGCGTTAAGTCTATTGTAGCTGTCTCCAAATCTTGCTTGTTTTGTGAATCAGTTAATAAACTGAGTAAGTTTGTAATCGTTCGTTCTTCTTCACTGTGATGATGATTATTAAACCAATGTTCAACTACTGTTTCCCGCTTTTTCTCTGCTTGTTCAAGTTTACGAATATATGTCTGTTCTTCAATAAGTATATTTTGTAACTTTTCTGCTGATCCATCTTTTAATGCTTCAGTTTTTTGTTGGGAAACTTTATACAACTTATTGTGAACGTCAGTCAATTCCGACAGTGATTGTAAAATACGTTCAATGGACAACTTAGCGTCCCCCTTCACCACTATTTAGTGAAAAAATCGATAAATTTTTGTGACGTTTTTTCATAATTAATTTTATATTCGCCAGATTCGATACGTTGTTTAATATCTTCAACGTATGCCTGACGTTTTTCTTTTATTTGATCATTTTTTTGTAATTTCATCGCTGCTTCAGAAATTTCTAAGCGGTCCTTTGACTGCTTTTGTTGAGCCTGTTTCAGTCTTTGTTGTTGTTCATAGTATGGATTTATATTCGGACGATTTGTACCATGTATTTTCATCAATCTCACCTCTAAAAAGCTAATGCATAAAATATATCTATTGTTTATATCGACAACTTATAAATAATCTGAAGTCCTTTGTACTATTTTTTATGCCTATCAATTGTATAATACGTATCTATTCGGTCTCGGTCTCTTTGTGACACTTCATGTTGCCGCTTTTCAATTTCTTCGTGGCGTTTGAATTGTTTTAAGATTGAATCAGAGCAATTAGCACATAAACTTCCACTAACAATTGGGATACCGCAACTTTCACAAGGATAACTTAACTTAGGAAACTGCGATGTACGTAAGCGATTATTACGTATAAATTTAATGATTAATTCTTCATCAACCTCTGTCGCTTTTACAATCTCCTGTAAAGTCGCTTCTCTATTTTCCCGTTTTGATAAAAATTTATAAACTTTCTCAAAGGCTTCCTCTTCTTCGCGATAACAATCTAGACATATATCGCGAACACTTTTTACAAAAACTTGATTACAACGTGCGCAATTAGCTAATTCTGCCATATATATCCCCTCGCTCCCTCATAATATTAGTATACCACAAATCCCATTAACCTCTGACTAATGTGAACGAAAAAACTTCGGGACAACCCCTTGCTTTAAGTACCATTGCTGCATGTCTTAATGTCATTCCAGTTGTATAAATATCGTCTATTAAAATGACTCGCTTTTTGACCGATGAATTGATCATAAAGGGGTTATTTGATTGAATTCGTTCCTGACGTGTTTTTTTAGCTTGTTTTTCGCTATGCCGACGATAGAGCAAATGGGTTACAACATTTTTTCGTTCATGTAACAATGTTGTTAGAGCTTCTGCTTGATTAAATCTTCTTTCCATAAGCCGCTCCTCACTTAATGGTATCGGCACAATAATCGCATTGTTAACAATCGTTTGGAAATGTTTTGCAAACTTTTTTGCAAAATAATGCCGAAACATCTCAATAAGTACATAATCTCCGCGATACTTCCACTGAGCGATGATTTCCTTCATAAAATCATTGTAAGAAAATATCGAAATATTTTTCCTAAGGGGATCGTCTTTTAATTGTTTCTCCCACCATTGACAATCCTTACATTCTGCTTCAAAACTATTCCTTCCACATCGATGACATGTTTGGCCTTCAATGAAAGGTAATTTTTCTTCACAACTTGTGCAAATTTCCTTACGTTTACTTGGCCAAAAAACATTTCCCCAATGAATCGATTCATTTATTGGCTGATCACACCATAAACAAGTCATTTAAATCCCGCCTTTCTATTCATTCGCTTGATTAAATGAATTGCTTCAACCATTGCTTTTGTTTTTCCATCATGAATAAATAAAACTTCGCCTGTTGGATCAGCCGGATGACGGCCTGCACGCCCGGCAATTTGTACGAGTGCGGCTGTATTGAATACGTCGTGACCTGCATCAAGTACAATTACATCGATTGCTGGAAACGTAACACCACGCTCAAGTATTGTTGTCGTCATTAAAATATCAATTTTCTTTTGCCGAAACGATGCGATTTTTTCTTCCCGGTCGTCATCCTCCGCATGAACAAACTGAATCGTTTTCCCATACGCCACAAAATATTGTTTTGTTTTTACTGCGAGTCTTTCAGCTAAAGAAATAGTCGGTAAAAAAATAAGTAGTTGTCGCCTTAGACCGTTTTGCTCTCTTTTGACAAACCAGTTTGTAAATACCTTTGGTAGTTGCTCATTCTTTAATTGTTTATTTAATGAATAAGATGTTTTTAAGTGCGGAACCGGAAGTGGAGAATTATGAAAGCGTCGTGGGATAAAAACGTGGGCTAGTGTACGATTGTTAATTTTCCGTTGATCAGATTTACGCGGAGTTGCCGTTAAATAAATAAGTGTTCCCGATTTCTTAACCGCTCGTTTAGCAGCAAAAGATAAAGCGGGGTCAGCATCGTATGGGAAAGCGTCTATTTCGTCGATAACGAGAACATCAAAAGCATGTTTATAGCGGAGTAGTTGGTGAGTTGTTGCGATGATTAATTGAGCGCTACCTATTTTATCTTCACTTCCGCCATAAAGTGCCTCAATGTCAATCTTTTGAAAAGCTTGGTGTAACCGTGGATATAGTTCGCGCACGACATCAACGCGAGGTGTCGCTATACAAACTCTTAAACCTAATTGTAAACTTTTAGTAATACCCGGAAAAAGCATTTCAGTTTTACCTGAACCTGTCACTGCCCATATTAAAAGCTCCCGTTCTTTATTAGTAATCGCTTGTACAATTCGTTGTGCAGCTACAGATTGATCATTAGTTAACCGTCCGTTCCATTGACACGGGTCTTTATGTTTTGTCCAAAAAGGTTTTGGACCTGTCCATTCATATAAAGGTTCACAGAATAATATACGGCCCATTTGTAAACAATGGCGACAATATGGATGTTCTTTTTTACATTTAGCACAGGGAATTATTCCGAATAAGGAAGGCTTTTGATTGTGGCAACGTTGGCAAACGAGACTATAACGTTGTTTAATAATTGCAGGCGTTTTTGAAAGTAGTTTTGTTTTAAGTAATTGACTAATTGTTTCAGCATCTAATGGTAACTCCTCATACAACAAAAGTTTACCAGACAAGCGCCGTATCATTTCTGAACTAACGATTTGTTTGTTTTTTCGTTCCATAAACTTTATCCTTTCGTTATTTAAATGATTCACCTCTAGTATAAAAAGAAATAAAAAGAAGACAAGTTTTTTACTCACTTGTCCCCATTTGTTTATTTTTCCGTATACCAAGCGATTCCAAGAGCCCCTTCACCAAGATGCGTACCGATCACTGGGCCAAAATAACTGATCATCGTTTCAATCGTTGGATGTTGTTCATTAAATTGTTTTTCCATTTGTAAAGCAGAATTTTCATCATTCGCATGAATAAAGATAACGCGCGTTACACCTTTTTCTTGAATGTCGTCCTGTAGCATATTGTTAATTCGTTCCAGTGCTTTTTTGCGGGTGCGAATTTTTTCAAAGGGCTCGATTTCCCCATCAACAAAATGTAATATCGGCTTTATCTTTAATAAGCTACCAACAAGAGCTTGTGCTCCTGATAAACGACCGCCACGTTGAAGATGACTTAAATCATCAACCATAAAATAAGCACGGGATGTTTGTTTTAATTTTTCGAGACGAGCGATAATTTCGTCTGGAGTTTTGTTTTGTTTGACCATAGCCGAAGCTTCAAGCGCATAAACTCCTTGTGGTGTCGCACTTATTTCTGAATCAAAGGCGTACACTTCAATTCCTTCAATCATCTTTCCCGCACTAACAGCCGCTTGGTATGTACCGCTAATTTTTTTCGACAAGTGAATAGAAATGACTGCATCATAGCCATCTTTCGCTAAGTTGGTGAATAGTTCTTCAAACTCGCCGATCGCTGGTTGAGATGTAGTTGGCAAACTTTCACTATGACGAACTTTTTGATAAAACTGTTCCGTTGTTAAATCAACCTCTTCTTGAAAAACGTCATGTCCGAACACAACACTTAAAGGTATCATATAAATATTATGTTTCTCGCGAAGCTCTTTTGACAGATAAGCTGTACTATCTGTTAAAACAGCAATTTTCATCGATATCTTCTCCCTTTTGCATCCTTTATATAAAGTGGGCTTCAGTCTTTATCTTACAATAACTTGTACATAAATGCACCGATTTATTTTTAATTAATTATATAAAGTCTTTTTAGTCGTTTTC
>DATGSQ010000022.1:0-4795 GCA_035302425.1 Bacillota bacterium
CTCACTCGTTTGTGCGACATAACTTCCGACAAAGACATTTTCATCAATGACATCTCTTCGTTCATAGGGTGTTTGGTAGGGGAAATCAATATGTGATAAATGATTTCCATAATTAAAACTATTGATCGATGTTCCGGAAACGTGTGGCCATTGAACGGTATAAACATTTCCCCCGAGTAAAATCGCTGAAGGACTACCATCAGGCTTTGGTTGTGCACTTGGGAAATAAGAATGAATCCAATGGTTTCCAGCATATTTTTCATAACTTCGATTCGATGTTAATAAATGTCGTTTGACATGTATATCACCTTGGATACCAACACCGCCGTGTAAAAATAAATTC
This sequence comes from Bacillota bacterium, assembly GCA_035302425.1. Taxonomy (GTDB): domain Bacteria; phylum Bacillota; class Bacilli; order Bacillales; family Amphibacillaceae; genus CALAMD01. The sequence goes on from DATGSQ010000022.1 coordinate 344, forward strand.
CCTTCACCAGCGACACAATTCGCTTCTGATTGCTTACATTCTTCTGTTACAAAAGTGTTTACAGCATATTCCATATGATCAGGGATAGTATCTACCTTAAATAGTGTCGTTGTAATTAATAATTTTTCCCGATCATCGGTCTTACCGTAACTTTCAAAAGTAACTTGACGCGGACGTTCGTTTTCTCCTTTATCCTTTACACAAGCTTTAAAATCACCGGTAACACTTGAAGTATAATTTAAATCATTCGTACACATATAATTGTCTAATGTTTGTGTAAGTATTTCTTCGTAATGATCAGGAGTAACTCCACCAGGCATCAGACTAATTTCATCATTAATATCCGTAACAATTTCCTGAATGAGATGATTTAACCCTTTTTCGGCTAGTTCTGTCGCTTGTGTAACATCTTCCCGGGTTTCAGACCTTAAGGCTCCTGAAACGGTAAACGATATTAATGAAACGCTAAGAATCCCGAATAATACAATGGTAAGGACAGTTACAAATAATGTGTAACCTTGTTCTTGATGTGCTGCATCGTTCCTCACGGCTTGCTCCCTCCTTAGTTAGCATCGTCATGAATGATCGCAATTTCGCTTTCAGTCATTAACTGTTGTCCACTTTCTGAATGTATTAATGACAAATATATATGGAATTGACCATGAGCAACTTCGGTAATTTTAGAGTCAGGTCCAAGTTTAATAGATTTATTTTGTAAAACATTTAATGGACCTGTTGTTACATAAATTTTATTATTATAGAAACCGACTATTTCACCATCCGTTAACGTTAAATAGTAGTTATCTGTACCATTTTCCGGAAAATATCGTTCAACAATTTTGCTTGATTTAACCGTAAACAAATCACTAATAAGTTCAGCCATAATAATATCGGCTTCATCACGTAATTCGGCTTCTATTTTCACACGATCATAAGTTTTAAATCCACCAAATAAAATACTGTAAGCAATTACGCCAATAATCGACGCGATCGTAAGGGCAGCTAACAGCTCTACAAGGGATAATCCGGCTTCGTCTGATTTATACTTCATCGATAACATACCCTTCTACAGTGCTCTTTATATTTTTATTTGAGTGTTTAACCGTAACGATGACATTAATTAATTGCAGCTCAACTTCTTCACTATTTTGGCTAACGATGACAATAACGTCATACGATTCATCGTTAATCGTCAATCTATAAAGGTTTTTACAACTAGTTATTTGGCAATTCTCCTTCGTTATCGGTTCACCATTAATTTGTTCAGGTAAAAAGTAATCCTCTGATTGAATTTTCATACGTTCAATCGTTGCCTTTGCTAAATGGGTAGTGACAAGCTTGACATTGTTCGTAATAGCTGTTTTATTTGTAAAATTCATTAACTGAACGACACCGAGTAAAATAATTGAGATTATGACGATTGAAGCAAGTACTTCGACGAGTGTAAAGCCATCATAGTTTCCCTTAAGCTTCCGCATACGTACAATCTCCTTTTAACTTTCGTAGTAAAATGTCGTCAATTCAATTTCAAATGTAATATCTGTTTGTGGTTCATCAGCAAAATACTCATCATGCTCGGTTGGATGATTAAATCTTAGTTGACTGACGATTGACAAACGTTCACTTTGTTCGATCGCTTTAAGAAAGTTTACAAATTCTTCTAATGACGGTGAAGCCGCAGTAACCCGCACACTGATTACTTGTAAGCCTTCAGGTTTTTCAAAAATAAATGTTGGCTCAAGTGTAGGTTCATTACTCGTATCTTTTTCTTCAGCTTCTTCTTCATCAGACGCTTCATCGTCATCGGTTACTTCATCGTCTACTTCGTCTGATGACTCGGTTTCATCCTGGGTGTCATTTGCTTCATCTGCTTCAATTTGTTCATGATCAGCAATCTGACTATCGTAAACGAAATTTATTTGCTCAATTTTACTTTCGGTCGTTACTTCGAGCTGTTGCAACGATAAAATGTATTCATCAAGTTCGCGTTCTTTTGGAATCACCTTTTCTAACATTAAATCTTCAAACGCTTCATCATCCGGTGTAAGGTCAAGTAATTGTAACGTTTCTTCTAATTGCTGAATATTATCCTTCGCTGTTACGATATTTTTTTCTTGCTTTGTCAAATCAGCGGATAGGGGACGAACGAGCATGAAATATAAGACGACAGCTAAGATGAAAAAAAGTAATGTTAATAAAATTAATGAACGTTTATTCGTTTGAATATATTCATTCATCGTCTCGTTCCGCCTCCTTTAACTTCAATGGATCGATGAGTAATGTAAATTGTGCTTCATAGCGTGGTATTTCTTCAAAGGGATCGATATCTTCGTCCTTTAATGTAAATGTTTCTACTGTATTTACTTTCGTATCCGTCACATAGGGTGAACCCTTTAGTTGGGCTGTATATTGGGCAACCGTATCAAGTGTCTCGACGTGAACTTCGATATTCGCTTCATTAGCTCGGTACGTATATTCGCTAAAATAACTATTTTCCGGGAGTAAATCGAATAGTTCCTCGATAAAAATTGATGTTGGAATATGATGTCCTTCCGCAAAGTTCACAGCATTTGCTAGGGTAGGGCCTTCAGATTCATCTTGACGTTTGGCATCAATGTCAACTTGCAAGCGATCTATTTCTTCTTGTAATTCGTTATGCTCATTTTCAGCAACTTGTAACTTACTTTTCGTCATGAAATAATGGACACCTAAAAAAATAAAAAGTAACAAAACGATAAGCATACTTATAATAATAAAATAAGGTGTACTTTCCCGGGGTTTTTTAAATGTCGGCAGTAAATTAACATCTGGCAATCTTTCAGGCATCTTAAGCTCCACCTTTCAAAGCAAGTCCTAGCGCTGGAATAAAGGCATTCGTTAAAGAATCTTGCGCTAACGACTGAACGTTTAATTGTTCAATCATTAAGGATGAATAACGTCTTTCAAGTTGCTCTTTTATATGTTCTAAATTCGGATAATCTCCACATAAAAGTAATCGATTAACAGTTTTGTCTCCTTGATGTAAAGAAAACTGATAAAAATTACGGAGACGCTCAATTTCATTAATTTGATCGTCGATTTGTCCGTGTAAAACAGTCGGATCACCAGTAAAGGACCATTGTAACGTACCATTTTCTTTAGTCACTTCTAAATCTTGCGTAGAGATATTAAATGGTTGATAACGGAGAAATTCAACTTGATGATTGTTGAAAATACTTATGTTCATCGATGTTAAATTAAGTTCAATGACCATAAAGACATCATCAATATGTTTGTTATCAAGTTGATTGTAAAAATAACGATAAATACCGAGCGGTTGAATATCAACAGCGATCGGTTGTAAGTTTACATCAGCAAATATTTCGGTATATTTAATAATTTCTTCTTCTGGAGCGGCTAAAACTGTTACTTTAGCGACTTTTTCTGTTTTTGGCACATTATAAACGTCAAATACAGGATTTTTAAACGGAAAATGGATCGTATGACCGACTTCCATCGTAATGTATTGTTTAATTTCTTTTTGGTTAACATTTTCTGGTAATTCTATGTCACGCATAATGACGAGCGCTTGTGGCGCATAAAAACGAACTTTACGACGTTTAATTCCCCACTTATGAACGATATCTTTCATAAAATCATAAAAAGCAAGCTCATCGACAATTTTCCCTTGTTCAATGACTTGACGGGGGAGAGCTTCTTCAGCAACGATTTTAATTGATGTTAAATCTTTTCCGTTATTTTCAACCATTCGTAGGACATAATCATCTATGACGATATTTGCCACTCGTTTAGAATTTCCGAATGAAAACATAGGATTCACTCATTTCTACGTAAAATTATTAAATATGTATTAAAAAAATGAAGGGACTCCCACCGCTAAAGGCGGCGGGAGAAGGGTGGCTGATTTAGTCACCACAAACTTTCTCTCGGTCCTGTGCGAGGTATTTCTCGTCAATCTCATCACTAGTATTTAGATCACACTTAATTTTATCATTTCCAGTGATTTTTACTGTGAACTTAGCACCTTCCTTACTAACCGTTCCTTTATAACTACCATCTTCTGCATCCCATGGATTAATTAGTTGATCTAAAAATTCCGCATCATATAGTTTATCGCTATCAACACTATCACCTTCAATTGACTTCTCCGTTGCATCATATAATTTTGCTGCAGCAATTAATTGTTGCGCGTTAGAAATATGGGCATCTTTTTTCGCGTTTTCCGTAACATTTCCAATCATTACAAAGGCAATAACAGCGATAATCGCCAAAATAACGATAACAGCGAGTAGTTCAACGAGTGTTAATCCACGTTCATTTTTTAATTGTTTTTTAAGTTGGTTAATTTTTGTTCTCATAGTATGTTCCTCCTCATAATCTTACAAAACTTTCTTTTTAAATCTTTCGTTACGAGTGAGTGTTTCTCACCTCCTTTAAAGGATTCTTTTAATC
>DATGSQ010000023.1:0-11478 GCA_035302425.1 Bacillota bacterium
AATGAATATACGTATTATTTATGAAGATAACCACTTACTCGTTGTTGAAAAGCCGGTTAATATGCCTGTGCAGGAAGATCGGAGTCGAGATAAAGATGTTTTATCAGCCCTAAAAGAAATGATTAAAGTTCGTGACAATAAGCCTGGCAATGTGTTTTTAGCACTTGTTCATCGGCTTGATCGTCCCGTTGGTGGGGTGATGGTTTTTGCAAAGACTTCAAAAGCTGCTTCAAGGTTGTCCGATGTTATTCGTCGCAATCAATTATCGAGAAAGTATTTAGCAGTCGTTCGTGGTAAGCCTTCAGCTGAACGTAAGAAACTTGTTCATTTTTTATTAAAAGATCGCCGTCGTAACATTGTTCATGTTGTGCAGCAAAATACAAAAAGGGCACAAAAGGCGATGTTAGAATATGAAACGATAGAAACATCAGACGATTTAAGCTTAGTCGCCATTAAACTTCATACAGGGCGTCCGCATCAAATTCGGGTACAATTATCTACTGTTCAATTGCCGGTTGTTGGTGATCAAAAATACGGCATCGAAAAGAAGCCTGGGCAGCAAATTGCTCTTTGGGCATATGAACTTTCTTTTCCACATCCAACGACAAAGGATGTATTAACATTTTCCGCCCAACCGCCTAAAAATTATCCGTGGAATATTTGGCCGAGCTTAAGCGAGTGATATATATGCGTATAAAAAGTTTAGTCATCATTATTTTATTAATCAGTTTTTTAATGAGTTGTTCTCCAACGACAGATGAAACGAAGCAAGCACAGCTCATGTCGGAAAATCTGAATCATTTTTCAAAGCAACATAAACAGCCACCCATTATTGAAAAAGCTTTTAATATCGAAAAGTTCTATGAAAAAACGCCACAGGAATGGGGTGAGCAAGTTACGGGAGTTAAAACACGTTTTAAAACAGATGAAAAAGAAATCGCCCTAACCTTTGATGCTTGTGGGGGCGACTATGGGAGTGGATATGATGAAAGTTTAATTGAATTTTTACGCGCCGAAAAAGTTCCAGCAACATTGTTTGTCAACGAACGGTGGATTACTGAGAACGAAACATTGTTTGTAGAATTGAGCGATGATCCATTGTTTCAAATTGAAAATCATGGAACAATGCACAAACCACTTTCTGTTAATGGTGGCGAAGCGTGGGGCATTGCAGCAACGAATTCGCCAGATGAAGTATATAAAGAAATTATGACAAATCACGAAACCGTTAAACAGTTAACGGGTCGAAAGATGACATTATTTCGTTCGGGAACTGCTTTTTACGATGAAGTTGCCGTAGAGATGGCTGAAGAGCTTGGTTATCAAGTCGTTAATTTTGATATTTTAGGGGATGCAGGGGCAACGTTCACTAGTAATCAAGTTGAACAAGCACTTTTAAACTCAACAGCGGGCTCAATCGCCTTGCTCCACATGAATCAACCTACTAGCGGTACAGCAACAGGGGTTAAAAATGCCGTCCCTAAACTGCTTGAACATGGTTTTAAGTTTGTATTACTTAAAGAGCGCGAATTAGAGTAAAGATTCTAATTTTGCGCTCTTTGTTAAAAGGCACCCGACCCACCACCACTGCCACCAACACCTGTTCCAGTACTTATCGTTGTGGCATCGCCTGAGTGAGCCGATACACTATTTGCGTGATTAAATTGTGAGTTCATAAATGCACTCAAAATAAGTAATGTCGATATATCTACACCTGGGAAAACTTGCATATTAGCATCTTGTAAAAGGGTTTCACTTTTAGCAGTCATCTGCTTATTATTAATGCCTAAACTATATATAAAGGCTCGCCTTTGTTCATCACCACGTAATAACTCCCAATCTTTATGCTCTATTGTCGCATATTTCTTTTGAAAACTATCCCAATCCCTTTTGATTTTCCTACCTAGCAACGTTCGTGGATGATAGATTATCGCAAAGATTAAAAGCGATATAAATAAACATCCGGTCATAGCGGCAAAATGCCATTGCTCGTATAGGGCAAAATAAACGATAAACGGAATGAGCAGTATACTACTTAAACCGATAATTACCCGCTGTTTCATATTATTTTCATAAAGATTATGGTCGGCTAATTCATCGCGAACAGCCTGTTGCCACGTATGATAGTCGTTTTGATACTGCTCCTGATTTATTTCCGCATCAATATATGCTTGTAAATCACCAGGTTGAAAACGACCGTCAGTACCGATTGTATAAAATAACCAATCGATTAAATGTTTTTCATGAAAATGATCGACCTCTTTATTTTGCACGACGAAGGTTGACTCATCTTCTTGTGTGACAAAACCTTTACGGACGAGATCAAAAAGGGCCGCTGTTAGTGAATCACCTGTTAACAAGCTTCTCATATATAAAATCGTTGCTGGTAAACTTAATTTTTCCTCCGGAACGAAAAAAGATGATGTGTAACGCCGCTCGATCTCAGTCATTAAACGTCCGTTTTTTCGCCAAGCATAAATGATCAAGATTATAAAATAACTACCAAATAGGGCGATGATATATGGTGCTATTTTTTTCGCATTCGCCTGTCGTTTAGCAAAGGCTTCTCTTTCTTCTATTTGTTTCTTTTGCTCAGCGATTAATGGCTCACGCATAAGTTTGTCTTTTGTTAGTGGGGCCTCTGAAAATAATTCCCGCGGATAAGCCGTTCGAATATCAGCCCCCACTCCACTATTTACTTTGCCAAAGGAATATTCGATTTGACCATTAGGTGAAATATGTTCAATTCCTTCAGCCGCTCCATAACCAAGAGCAATAACGTCATTCGTCTCCTTTGGCGGATGAACGGTAATTGTCACTTGTTCATAGTCAGATGGATTATTTTCATCAAAAAAGGACCAGTAAAATTCTCCGATGTCATTGTATACGTCAATGCCATTTTCAATCGTATACGTTAAAGTAATGGCCACCATTTCATTTTTTCCTTGACGGTGGATTAAATAATCAGCTCCATCCCGTTCGACTGTTAATGATGTTTCACCTTCCTTTGCGGCAATATTCGTAATTGACGTACGATCCTTTGTATGAAGGGTTCGAATCATCCCATTAAACGAGCTAAAAAATTCATAAGTAAATTGCTCTGAAACGAAAACGTCACCATTTTCTTGCAAATAGGCATCAATGTTCATTTCTTCAATTGAATAATCTACCGCAAACGCTAACTTCGGCATAATGATTAAACATATAAAACTAAAAACAGCTATTATAATTTTCCGCATATGCTCAACACCTTTTAAAAATCAATTAATTTGCCAGTTTACATATTTCTTTATTAGAAGACATTTAAATCTTATTTTTATCCTTTAGTTTTATTTTGTTTATTATGCCGATAAAATTTCAGGATTATATTTTAAAATAAACTTCTACACGTTTGAAGCACTCGTTCAAGATCATTATTATGTAATACACCTAGACAACGTTTTAATTCCGAACCGTGTACAGAAGTAATTTTAGAAGTGCGCGCAACTGAAGGTTTTAATAATCCAGCCTCTGCCCAATACTCCAAAACAACATCAAATTGACTCCTAGCCCTTTGACTTGTAACAGGAGCAATAATAACATCTACATCTATAGCCAATTCATTGCTAACAATAATAACAGGGCGCTGCTTTGCTCGATAAGACCCTTTAAAAAGGACATTCGCCAGCCAAACATCACCCTGTTTCATCTTATTGCTCATTGTAAATGTCATCCTCTTCATTATCCCACCATGAATAATTTTCGTTTAATAAAATGACATCACTAGCGAAATATTTTTCTTTAATTTTTTGAAGAACCTTTTGTCTATCTTCCTCACTCAACATGTCAATTTCTTTAATAATTTTATCTGGAAGGGACATATCATACACCTCCATTAAGCTATATTTTATTATAACTTATAATCTACAGATTTGAATCCCTCAGTAGATAAAACCACGAATATTATCGGCTCATTGATCATCGGGAAACTACCATTATAATTTTCCGCATATGCTCAACACCTTTTAAAAATCAATTAATTTGCCAGTTTGCAAAACATTTTCCTTGAGCTCTACTTCCTTCTATGACGATATGAAAAGTTGCCGCTTCTTCAGCGGTCACTGATAATTTTTCCCCTTCTTCCATTAGTGGAACGTGTTTATCCTGTTCATCTTTTACATAATAACCCCAGGCAGCCTCTGTCTTACAATTTACTGAAAATATGAGCTTTTCCCCTTTTTGTAAAACGATCGGTAACCGATGTTCACCATTGAAATACGTAAAATTCACTGCAAAGGATGTTTCTGTAGTTAGCTCTTCCCAACCGCGTTTTTTAGTGAAATCACCAAATGTTAAGCTGAAAAATAATAGTGGTGAAATAAGTGCGAAAATTAATGCGAGTATGCTAAAACGAGTGATATAAGTTTTCCCAATATAAAAGAAAAAAGCTGCTAATGCCCCAATACTTCCAGCTATTAAAATGTAGCCGAGTTCAAATTGCAAAACTACAAAAATGCCAATACCACCGGATAAATAAAGGAATAATTCATAGTGCTTGATGATCGATACTTTTTTAACAAGCAAATCGACAAGCGATGACCAAAGGATTCCATATACGTAAAAAGCGGCCCAAAGCCATGGGGAAGTTACCGTTTTAGACAGATCGAATAACGTTAATTGATAAAAGAACGTATATAAAAAGATAATTAGTGAAAAGGAAAATCCAGCGCCAACTAGTTTTTCAAAAACAAATAATTTTAATCGGTCTTTTTTCATATCTCGTCCTCTAGTCTTCTTTCGGGGATCGTTTTTTCCGTAAGAAAAGTATAATAAATAAAATGATTGCAACAACTATAAATATATACGTTAAATGTGACGTAACGAACTCGTTTGCCGCGCGTCCATATACATAAAACAAAATCCCTACCGCATAAAATTTAATCGCTCTTCCAAAGGCTGCATATACGAGCAATTTCCAAAGAGAAAATGTAAAAACTCCCGATAAAATCGTAAAAACTTTAAAAGGAATCGGTGTAAATGCACCGACTAAAATTGCCATTTCTCCATTTTGGCGAAAGTGAAGCGCTGTTTGATCGATCCACTCTTTTTTAACAACTTTGTGTAATAAAGAATCACCTAAAACTTTACCAAGCCAATAACCAATAGGTGTGCCGAACAAGCAGGCAACAAAGCCAACCGTTGCCAAGGATATTGCATTTGCTGGATTTATCATACTTAAAGAAACTTGGGAAAAAAATGCTGGGATAGGAAAAATTATCGCATCAATAAAAGAATGAATAAACATACCAATATGACCGAATTCTTTGAAAAAATTAACAACCGTATCAACCATCCATTGAACCTTCCTTTGCCAATTTCTCAGTTTGTATCTTTCTCTCAATAGTTAGCTAATGTACAGGACGATTACAAGGTTGAGAAATTAATGTTCCTACATTTATTTTAGCATTACATAACGAATTGCAACAACAGTAAGGCAGGAATAAATATTATATATAAATTGTATGCTAAACGATATTAATTGCTCGCTTAATGATCAACTTGGCGTGCTTGGAGCCAGTCGATGCTCGCTTAACGACCAACTTGGCGCGCTTGGAGCCAGTCGATGCTCGCTTAACGACTACCATGGCGCGCTTGGAACCAGTCAATGCTCGCTTAGGTAAAAAACTCGGAATAATTTACCACTCACTTACTAGTCATATTATTTTTAAAGAAGATAATTGTTAAAAATTTGTTTTAAATATGACTCGGTTTTTTCCCAATAACGGAAGATTGTTGGCCACGATGTTTCTTTCTTAATGGTGCAGTTTCATGCAACCATTTTTCTTCTTCCGTTTCAGGATAAACTTTTGGAACAGGTGTTGGTCGCCCATTTTCATCAACAGCGACCATCGTTAAAAATGATTCTGTTGTTAGTCTTTCTTCGTTTTTTAAAACATTTTGGGCAACAACTTTGACGTATACTTCCATTGAACTCGTTCCCGTATACGTTACAAAGGCTTCAAGTTTTAACGCATCGCCAACTTTAGCCGCTGATAAAAAATTTACCGAATCAATTGAAGCTGTTACAACGACCCGGTTTGAATGTTTCATTGCCGCTAATGCAGCAACCTCATCAATATATGCTAAAACCTTTCCCCCAAAAATCGTATTTAAATGGTTCGTATCAGGTGGTAAAACTAAACGTGTTTGTACAATAAGTGAATCTTTCATCGGCCGTTTTTGCAAAACTATTCCCCTCTCTTAATAAAAAATAAAAACACCTCTTACATAAGCGTAGAAGGTGTTAAACAATCAAAATAGGCCTAGATATTTCATCTAGGATACTCTCACACCTTCCTAATAGCCCGTAGGAATTATGATTGATCATATGGCAGGTTTCCTGACTTAGCATCAAACCCTTTTATCATCCCTTCCCATTTAACTTTTATTAAATAGTGGTCAAAAGGGTATTATGCATCACAGTGGCGGGTCCGTGTTGGCTTTTCACCAATCTTCTCTTTTAAACTTTTAAACAAAGTCACCATAGATCGATCTATTTAATTTAGTCTACATCATTATACTTCTTATCGATAAATGTGGCAAAGACATCTATAATTATTAAACCGGAGTATATTTGTTATTATTTTTTCGTTTGATATGTTTCAAAGGAAAAAAGAAAGCTATTGTTTATCGTATAGTAGTGTAATTTTATATAAACAGCAGCCGTCATTTGTTAAAAATAGCTAAAGCCTCTTAAATTGATAAACCAATACTAAATGAATAACTTAATTTGTAAGGACAAATAATAATTGTAAGAGGTGATTTAATGGATTTAAATTTGATTTGGCAAGCTATATTGATTGTTGTTGTGGGTACATTCCTACTACGTTTGGCAGGCAGAAAGACGGTTTCCCAGATGACATTAGCTGAGGCAATATTAATGATTTCAATAGGAACCTTATTAATTCAACCAGTAACTAGTAAAAGTGTTTGGGTTTCTTTTGTAATTGGTGCAGTTTTAGTGGCAACCTTACTTTTCATGGAATATGGTCAGTTGAAATTTGATAGTTTAGAAAGGCTTTTTACCGGAAAATCTAAGGTTGTCATTGAAAATGGAATATTAAATGAAAAGGAAATGGCAAAACTGCGTTTAACAGTAGATCAGCTAGAAATGAATTTAAGGCAAAATAATGTCACCTCTATTAGCGATGTTGAATGGGCAACCCTTGAACCTAGCGGGCAGCTCGGGTTAACCTTAAAACAAGAAGCTCAACCAGCAACTAAAAAAGATATACAACAATTACAAGAGTCAATTAATTATTTAATAAATAACCAAGCCCAGTTAGAACAAATGACTAAACAGTTAAGTCAGGCCAATAAGGAATTTGACAAAGATAATATCTTTACAGAGGTAAAAAATGAAGGTCATAAACACCAACCACCAGAACATTTACAATAATATAGGCATTTGAGTAAATATTAACATCCTAGTAAATACTTCTCTATTAATTAATAATTTCTCCATAATGAACCAATTTATAGTTAATAAAATAAGGATGCAAATTCTAATATGATTTGCATCCCTAAACTGTTTGTTATTATATATTTTATCTTTGAAACCGACGTTATTTATTAACGATTGTTTCTTTCCCAACAAGTACTTTACGCCGCTTCTGTTCGACAATCCCTTGTTCAAGTGCCATTTGCTTGGCAACTTGTGGCCCAAGCCATAATGGCGGTAAAAGTAATAGTGAGACGGGAACAGCTGTCACAACAATAAAGTTTTGAATGGCTGTAATACTGCCTTCCCCAATAATGAGTAATACGACTGATAATGCACCGAATATAAGTGCCCAGAATACACGTAACCAACTTTGTGGCCGGTCACTTCCAGTTAACGTCACAGCAACTGTATAAGAAATCGTATCTGCAGTCGTCGCCACGAATACAATAGCAACCGCTATGAAACCGACAGCAAGGATTGTACTGAACGGTAATTGATCCATAATTGCCATTACCGCCGCCGGCATACCTGATTCACTTAAAAATGTTGAAACTGAACCTGGATTTTCCTGTTCAAGAAATACACCAGTTCCACCTACAATAGAGAACCAAATATTACTTACAATTGGTGCCGTCACAGAAACTGCAATAACAAGTTCACGAATCGTTCGACCACGGGAAATTCGGCTAATAAAAATAGCCATCATCGGACCGTATCCGATAAACCAACCCCAGAAGAAAATTGTCCATGAACCGAGCCATGCCGAATCTCCACGATAAAGTGACATTGAAAAGAAGTTTTGTAAATAGTGACCTTGACCTGCAACGAACATATCAAGGATAAACATCGCTGGTCCTATTAATAAAACGACTACTGCTAAAACAATTGTCATCCCGATATTAATTCGACTTAACAATTGAATACCACGATCAATTCCACTTGCCGCAGAAATGGCTGCAATAGTAACTAAACCAACGACAAGAAAAATACTTAATGTCAATGAGTTAGGAATACCAAATAAATGGTGCAAGCCGTAACCGACTTGTAAACCGAGGAAACCGAGTGGCCCAAGTGTTCCTGCAGCTACTGCAATAATTGAAATAATATCAGCCGTAGAGCCGATAAAACTTTTTTCGTAAATTCTTTTTCCGAATATCGGATATAAAATCGCGCGGGGTTGTAAAGGTAGTCCCTTGCTATAATGAACGTACATCATCACAACCGTCGATAAAGTACCTAACATCGCCCAAGCGACGAATCCCCAATGCATAAACGCATGACCAAAAGCGGCTGGTAAATTATTAAATTCACCGCCCCCTTCAATTGGCGGGGTGTTCATATAATGATACATCGGCTCTGCCGCCGCCCAAAATACACCACCACTCGCTAGTAAAGTTGTTAAAATCATCGCTACCCAGCGATAATAACTATATTGTGGTTTTTCTTGATTACCTAGTCGAACGTTACCATATTTTGATACAGCTAACCAAAGCCCAATGAGAAAGTTTCCAAGTAATAAAATTTGCCAATAAGCACCAAAAAATTCAGCAGACTTATTAAAAGAAATAGTAATCCAATTCCCAACCATATCGCTATTAATAAACGATACAATAATAAATAATAGTAAAAATCCTCCACTAATGAAAAATACTGTCCAATCTGTCGTTATTCTTTTTTGATCTTGCACAATGTTCCTCCTAATAATTTTAGGAGCAAGTGTCTTCTTATTGACTATAGTCATTGAAGACCGTTGGATGGAGCTGATGATCACCTAGTGAAAACTCCAACTTCCAAGTGCCAATTGGCGAAAGAAAAAGTTTTACTTGCATGATAAGTCGCCTAAATAAAGCACTTTTATCATGCAAAACATTTTAAAACAATAACCATCAACAAAATTTCGTTCCTCAATAAAACTGTAAGAACATGAATGACAATGTTTATAGAGCGTAAATAGTACGTCCACAAACCCATCGTCTTGCTCATATTTTTATGATTCAGTTCGATATTATAAGGTTATGGGAGATTTTCGTCAACAGCCCTATAACCGAATATACTAACATAAACATCTATATCGACTGCTTACAATGATTTATAAGTAACTTATCGCCAACTATCTCCGTTTAAGAACGAAATAGCCGAGTATACTCAATTTCTGTATAAATTATTCATTTATTTAAAAAGGGCCATAAAAAAAGATGCTTGCAACTAGGCAAAGCACCCTATAAATTTCATTATTCTCCAGTAATTTCCTTAACAGTTTCTTCAACTTCTTTACGTGACATTTTCACTTGACCCTTTTCCATTGCGGCAAGGGTTTTCTTTGCTAGGGCTAAAGGAATTTTACAAAATAGTAATATTTTTCGATTCGAAATATCTTTAATATACTCATCAGCTAAGCGCAAATTTTCTTTCGCATAAACAAAAACATCGGCGCGTGTCCAACCTTCAGGAATAAAGTTAACGCCACGCTCTTCATAATCTTCATCTTCATTACGTAAAATATTGACTGCCTGTAAGCCACGCCCGTATCCAACAGCTAACGTATGGTCTGTTTTCGTTTCATCGTACCAATACCAAATATCAGAAAGCATCTCACCAACGAGACCGGCTACATAATACGTATATTCATCTAAATCCTCTTTCGTTCGAATATGGAAATCTTTTTTAACCCAATCAGCCATTCCATACGCCATTTTTCCTGTCGCTTCTTTTACCCTTTGCACGATTCCTGATGGGCAAACATCTAACCAATCACCTAAACGAAGCGAAACTTCCGGTAAAATATCTCTATATGGTGTGAGTATTGTTAAATATTTTTCTCCATCAAAGGACTTTGCGTATAGCAAGTCACCCGTTTGACGTAGTAATTCCACTTTATGTTCAGCATCCAATGTCGGATGATCTTCAATCTCATCAATCGCCCGCATACACAAATAAGCAGACCCAACCGTTTTACGCAATGTTGAACCTAGTAAGGTAATCGGAATATAAAACGTACGACTCGTTTTCTTCAACATTTTCATAGCATCTTTATATAATTGATCCTGTTTCGACACAATATCTTACCTCCTATATGTAATGAGGTGTCTCTCATTTTAGTATAACAAAGATTGTAATATTTATCTTTAAAAAAATTTATAACGTCTTCATCAATTCAATTTTAGCGAGAGCGACATTCTATTAGTGTACATTGCAACTTAGTTCATGCTCGGATAAGACTGCTTCATGCTCGCTTCGATTAAGTTCGTGCTCGGTTAGACGGTGGCGATGCGCGCTCAAATCCGGTTCGTGCTCGCTTGAGACCAATCTATGCTCGCTTCGATTAAGTTCATGCTCGGTCAGAGTGGGTTCGTGCTCGGTTAGACGGGGACGATGCGCGCTCAAATCCGGTTTGTGCTCGCTTGAGACCAATCTATGCTCGCTTCGATTGAGTTCGTGCTCGGTCAGAGTAGGTTCATGCTCGCTTCGATTGAGTTCATGCTCGGTCAGAGTGGGTTCATGCTCGCTTCGACTAAATTCATGCTCGCTCCATCCCGCTTAACGATAATCCAAACTCGTCTACGTGCGTTGGGCTAGTAATAATTAGCTTGTTAACGAATAATTATATTCATCATTGACAAACACTTATTAAATAATGAAAATGAAAAGTAACTACGCCCTTCTATTATATAGACTGGAGTTGATTTCATGAAAATATACGTCGATGCTGATGCTTGCCCAGTACAAGAGGAAATTTTTGACGTTGCAAAAGACTATTCTAAACAAGTTTTTCTTATTAAGAGTTATTCGCATTTCTCCCACGATCCGCTACCAAGTTATGTTAAAACAATTTATGTTGATAAAGGAAAAGATGTTGCCGATTTTGCTATTATCGAGCGTGTCGTACGAAATGATCTAGTCGTTACTCATGATTACGGACTTGCGGCTATTTGTCTCGGTAAAGGATGTATCGTCATCCATCCAAAGGGTTATTTATATACGAATAAAAATATTGA
>DATGSQ010000024.1:0-40571 GCA_035302425.1 Bacillota bacterium
CGATTGAAAAAGTCGGCATATATATACCGGGTGGCAAAGCTGCCTATCCATCAACCGTTGTGATGAACGTTATTCCAGCAAAAATAGCGGGAGTACCAAACATTAGTCTCGTAACCCCGCCACAAAAGGATGGCACTATTAATCCTTATGTCCTCGTTACTGCTCAATTAACCGGTGTTAATCGGATATATAAAGTTGGTGGAGCACAAGCCATAGCTGCTTTAGCTTATGGAACGGAAACGATCGAACCTGTTGATAAAATTGTCGGTCCTGGCAATGATTACGTAGCCCGGGCGAAAAAGTTCGTTTATGGTGATGTGGCGATTGATATGATTGCTGGCCCTAGTGAAATATGTGTTATCGCCGATGAAACAGCACCACCTAAATATGTTGCCGCTGACTTATTATCACAAGCAGAACATGATGAAGCTGCCGAAGCGATTTGTATTACGATAAATGAATCGCTAGCGAAAAAGATTCAAACTGAAGTCCTACGGCAAAAAGAAAACTTAGAACGAAAAGCAATTATCGATCACTCCCTAGAACAAAATGGGCAAATTATCGTTGTGAATAATCTTAACGAAGCGTTCGAAATAGCAAACGACATTGCACCAGAACATTTACAACTTATGATAAAAGA
Organism: Bacillota bacterium; assembly: GCA_035302425.1. Lineage (GTDB taxonomy): Bacteria > Bacillota > Bacilli > Bacillales > Amphibacillaceae > CALAMD01. The sequence continues at coordinate 641 of DATGSQ010000024.1, forward strand.
TGCTGCTTTATACGTCAGTCGCATTAAACATGCTGGGGCAATTTTTCTCGGTAACTACTCGCCCGAACCCCTTGGAGATTACTTAGCCGGACCAAACCATACGTTACCAACAAGTGGCACGGCTCGATTCGCTTCTCCATTAGGTGTTTATGATTTTATTAAACGATCGAGTATTATTCATTATTCAAAAGAATCATTAATGCGGGAAGCTGATTTTATTATGACGATTGCAAAAAAAGAACAATTATCCGCCCACAGCGCATCTATTGCTAAGCGAAAGGAAGATATTTAAATGAGAACCTATGAACTTAATCGCAAAACAACAGAAACGAAGATTAATCTCAAATTATCAATCGATGGTACAGGACAAACAACTATTAATACAGGCGTCGGCTTTCTTGATCATATGTTAGTCCTCATGACTAAGCACGGACAATTTGATTTAGCTGTCACATGTGATGGCGATTTACAAGTTGATCAACACCATACAGTTGAAGATATTGGCATCGTTTTAGGTCAAGCATTTGACCAATGTTTAGGAACGAAAGAACAAATCGTTCGATATGCGACAAAAACGATTCCAATGGATGAAACGTTAGCAAATGTCACCCTTGATATAAGTGGACGACCTTATCTCGTTTACAATGTAACAGGATTAAAGGATAAGGTTGGGAACTTTGATACAGAACTTGTCGAAGAATTTTTCCGTGGCTTTACAAATCATGCAAAATTGACATTACACATTAATTTACATTATGGAACAAATAGCCACCATATGATTGAAGCTATTTTTAAAGCTTTCGGCAGAGCTTTAGCTGAAGCAAGTTCTATTGACGAAACAATTTCAGGAATCCCTTCAACAAAAGGGCTGTTATAGGAGGCAAAACAATATGATAATCTTTCCAGCTATTGATATTAAAGATGGAAAATGCGTTCGCTTAACTCAAGGCGATTACGATAAAGAAACGATTTACAATCATTCACCATTAGCTGTTGCCAAACAATGGGAACAAAAAGGGGCTGAATATTTACACCTCGTCGATTTAAATGGAGCAAAAGAAGGAAAGTCCGTGAATGAAGCAATTATTTTTTCAATTGCTAAAGAAACGAACATACCAATCCAAGTTGGTGGTGGTATTCGCTCAATACAAACAGTTGAATCATTTATTTCCGCGGGCGTCGACCGAGTCATTGTCGGCACGGCAGCGATTAATGACCGTCATTTTTTAAAAAAGGCTGTTCAGACGTATGGTAAAAAAATCGCTGTATCTATTGATGCGAGAAATGGATACGTTGCAACAGACGGCTGGACTAAAACGAGTACGATTAAAGCGGTCGATTTGCTCAAGGAACTCGAAAAAATCGGTGTGACAACAATTGTTTATACCGATATTCATAAAGACGGTATGTTAGCAGGCCCTAATATAGAGGAATTGAAAATGATTAATGAGCAAACGAACATTCACGTTGTTGCTTCAGGTGGAATTACGACAAAAAATGATGTGGCGCAAGTGCAGCAATTGAATGTTTACGGGGCAATCATTGGTAAAGCATTATATGATGGCACATTATCATTTGAAGACCTTTTGTAATAGTAGTAGATGGAAAACAGAGGTGATTTGATCATGACAAAACGAATTGTGCCTTGTTTAGATATTATTAATAATCGTGTTGTCGTTGGCGAACAATTTAAAAATTTACAAGACGTTGAGGATCCTCTTTCTTTAGCCCGTTATTATGAGCAAAATGAAGCTGATGACCTTATCGTATATGATATTTCTGGTAAAAGTGATTCAAAAAAACAATTTTTACAGTTAATTAAACAAATAAGCGACATTGTTTCAATGCCATTAACCGTTGGCGGTGGGTTAAAAACAATTAAAGACATTAAACAAATGCTAACTGCAGGAGCTGATCGTGTTTCTATTAATAGTTCAGCGATTCATAATGAACAATTTCTTAAAGATGCGATAAATACTTTCGGCGGTAAGCATATCGTTTTAGCCATCGATGCGAAAGAAATATCACCCGGGAAATGGCATGCCTTTACAAATGGTGGAACAAAGGATAGCGGCTTAGACATTTTTTTATGGGCAAAACGGGCGGAAAAAATGGGAGTATGTGAAATTGTTCTTAATTCGATAGACTATGATGGGGCTAAGTCTGGTTTTGCTGTTGAATTGAATAAGAAAATGGCAAATAGTGTAAATATACCTGTAATCGCTAGTGGTGGTGCTGGTAATGTTAAACATTTTAGCGAAGTGTTTCAAAAAACGGCTGTCTCTGGAGCACTTGCAGCATCAATCCTCCATCAACAGCAAGTAACAATCCGTGACGTAAAACAACATTTACTAGAAAAAAATATATATTAGGAGCATAGATCATGGAAAATGTAATAAAGCAATTAACATGGCAAAGCGACGGTCTTATCCCAGCAATCGTCCAAGACTATGAAACGAAACAAGTTCTCATGTTAGCTTATATGAATAAACAATCCCTTGCAAAAACAATTGAAACGAAAGAGACGTGGTTTTTCAGTCGCTCACGTAATGAACTTTGGCATAAAGGGGCAACGTCTGGAAACAGACAAACTGTTAAACAAATACTCTATGATTGTGATGGTGACTCATTATTAATTTTTGTAAAACCAAAAGGTCCCGCTTGTCACACAGGAGAAACATCGTGCTTCTTTAATTCAGCCCTTTCAGCAAGCGATGAACCGACGGAGCTAATCATCGAAAAGTTAACTAAACGTATTAAAAAACGGTTCGATCAGCCAACAGATGGCTCTTATACGACATATTTATTTAACGAAGGTATTGATAAAATTTTGAAAAAGATTGGCGAAGAAGCGAGCGAAATTATTATCGCTGCAAAAAATGATGATGATGATGAACTCATTTGGGAAATTGCTGATTTCATTTATCATACACTCGTTTTAATGCAAGTGAAAAACATAACGATGGAACAAATTTATAAAGAATTAGCCAAACGATTTGGCGACAAAGAAGGTGAAACGACATGACGACGTTTTGGAGTGAAATGGTTAAGCGAGCAACACCGTATGTGCCAGGAAAGCAGATGGACGGAGAAAATATTTTAAAACTAAATACAAACGAAAACCCGTATCCGCCATCACCGAAAGTTTTTCAAGCGATTGAAAAGGAATTAAAAACATCGCTACATTTGTACCCATCTCCGACAGTAGACTCTTTACGTCAAGCGATTGGCCAATTGTATGATGTACCTAAGGAATATGTCTTCGTTGGTAATGGATCTGATGAAGTGTTAGCTTTTTCCTTTATGGCCTTTTTTGAACGTGGGGAAACGATTATTTTTCCAAAAATTACGTACAGTTTTTATGAAGTTTATGCAACACTTTTTAATATTCCTTACAAACAAATTGAACTTAATCGTAATTTTACAATTCCACTTGAAAAGTTATTTCAAGCAGAAGGTGGAGTCATATTTCCAAATCCAAATGCACCGACAAGTCTTTATATGCCACTACAAGACATTGAAGAAGTTCTTGAACAAAACCGGCACAAGGTCGTTATCGTTGATGAGGCATACATTGACTTTGCTGAACAATCAGCCGTTAAACTCGTTGAAAAATACGACAACTTACTCGTCATTCAAACGACTTCTAAATCACGTGCTCTTGCTGGTTTAAGAGTTGGCTTTGCGATAGGCCAACCACATTTAATTGAAGCTCTTATTCGCATTAAAGATTCAATGAACTCATATACTATCGACCGTTTAGCAATCGTCGGTGCTAAAGCTGCAATTAACGACCAACAATATACGAAAAACACGATAAATAAAATCCTTCAAACGCGAAGGTGGTCAAGGGAAAAACTTCGTGAAATGGGTTTTTCAGTACTACCATCCCAAACAAACTTTTTATTTGCCGAACATTATTTGTATGATGGATTAACGTTACAACAGAAACTGCAAGATATGAACGTGCTCATAAGGCACTTTAATGTCACACCAATTGAAAACTATATACGAATTACGGTTGGGACGGACGAGCAAATGGAACTCTTTTTTAAAAAGTTACAAAAAGTTATCGAAGAAATGTAAAATCGCTAAAACAGATGGAAATTAATTGACGACCATCTGTTTTTCCTTGTTTAAAGATAAATAAAAAACCTGAGCCTATACGACCCAGGTTGATTTAAATATTAGTCTCTATTTCTGCTTTATCTTTTAATGAATCAATACGTTCTTGCATTTTTTCACTTTCTTTTTGTCTAGCTAAACCCGAACGAAGAGATTCTTTTATATCTTCGAATGCAGCAATTTCTTCGTTATCACTTTTTATTTCATCATAAGCCGCCTCAACTTCTTCATCCGTCACTTCAATGTTTGGAAATTGATCAGCAATATATTTATCATAAAGCATAGCGAAGGATAGCATCATTTTATATGAAGATTCATCAAAGCTATATGCTTCTAAAAAGGCATCAAAACTATCCTGGCTTTCTGATTTAATGAGCGATAATTCTTCTTCTACATCCTCTTCTGCGACTTCAATTCCCTTTTCAGTCGCATCTTGTTGTAATAATTCCTGTTCAAGTAAAGCTTCAAGAGCTAATTGTTTAATTTCCTCTTGATCACTAACATCTTGTCCTAATTGAAAAAGTTGTACTTTCGTTTGTAAATAAGCTAAATTGTAACGATCGCCCGTCACTTCTTCACCATTTAAGTACATGACAACTTCATCATGATCAACTTTTTCTTCTGTTGTTATTTCAAAGGTTTGCTCTTCTTGTACCTCTTCCTTTGAATCACCACAAGCTAAGAGAAAAGTTAAGCTGAACAATGCTGTAAATAACAATATTTTTCTCATTTAAAAAACCTCTTTTCATAACGCCGTGACTCTATTCAAACATATATAAATATATTTTAGCAAGTAAAACTATTTGTAAACAAACAGCTCGCTTGCAAATAAAGGGTAAGAATAGTTATTTTGTTAAACTTGTTTTAATTTCCTCAACCATCTTTGGAACAGATACGAGCCCGCCCCCTGAAAGGTACCAATAATTAGGATCTAAGTAAACGATCTGATCATTTTGATAGGCTGATGTTTGTTCGATAATTTTATTTTCAATAATTTGCTTGGCAGATGATTCGCCACCAACGACAGCCCCCCGGTCGACAACGTATAAAATATCAGGATCCTTTTCCAAAACATATTCAAAGGAAATATTTTGTCCGTGTGTTGAAGCTTCGATATTTTCGTCAACTGTCGGAACGTTAAATACATCGTGAATAATACCAAAACGTGAATGGGGTCCATAAGCACTTATTTTATCTTCATTCGCTAAAATGACAAGTGTTTTCACATTTACTTCAGCAGAAATTTCTTGCAAGTCAATAATGGAATCTTTAATAGTTGCAAGTTCAGTTTCGATTGCTTCTTCTTTGTCGAAAATTTCACCAATAACTTGTAAATTTTCTTCAAAGGATTCCATATATCGTTCCGTATCAATATCTAAATAAATAGTTGGAGCAATGTTTGCTAATTCATCATATAACGTCGACTGGCGTCCAGAAATAATAATTAAATCCGGATTAATTTCGGCAATTTTTTCAAAGTCTGGCTCTTTTAAACTTCCGACATTTGCATATTCATCTGTATCATACTTTTCTAAATGTGTCGGCATATTCCCACGGGGTAAACCAGCGACATCAATTCCTAAAACATCTAACGTTTCTAAAATACCGAAATCAAAAACGACAATGTTTGCAGGGTTTTTAGTAACGACTGTTTCATCGAGCTCATGGGTAATCGTTATCGTTTCTCCAGCACGATTACCGTTGTTTTTCGTGTCGCCTTCGTTCGAACAAGCAACGACTAAAAACAACGGTACAATTATTAACAAATAAATTAATTTTCTCATTATGTTTACTCCATTACTAATAGTATTTCCCGGGGAATAATCCGCTAATATGTCGAACGTTCCCCCAGTAAGTTTTTAATCAAAATAAACACATATGCGTTGATTATCAATTTCTTGAATATTGAAATCCATATTGTAAATATCTTTTAAAACACATTCATCAATCACATCACACGTTCGACCTTGTTTAACGATTTTTCCATCTTTTAAAGCAACGATTTGATCAGAATAACAAGATGCAAAGTTAATGTCATGAATGACGATTAAAATTGTTTTACCTAATTCATCGACTAAGCGGCGTAATGTTTTCATAATTTGTACAGCGTGACGCATATCTAAATTGTTTAATGGCTCATCTAATAAAATATATTCCGTATCTTGTGCAATGACCATCGCAATGTATGCACGCTGGCGTTGCCCACCACTTAGTTCATCTAAATATTTATCTTGCATATCTTGTAATTCCATATATTCAATCGCTTCATCGACCTTTGCCCAATCCGTTCTCGTTAATCGCCCTTGTGAATAGGGGAAACGACCAAAGGAAACGAGCTCACGAACGGTTAATTTTAAATTGATAGAATTTGACTGTTTTAAAATGGACACTTTTTTCGCCATTTCATTGTTGCTCACGTCAGTAATGTTTCTTCCATCAATAATAACTTCCCCATCATCCTGAGAAATTAAACGGCTAATGACAGAAATAAGTGTACTTTTCCCCGCGCCGTTTGGACCGATAAATGAAGTAATTGTTCCTTTTTTAATCGTAAGCGAAACATCATCAAGTACTTTTTTGTCATTATAAGTTTTTGAGACCCCCGCAATATTCACCATGCCTTATTCTCCTTTAGCAAAAGATATATAAAATATGTTCCACCAATAAAATTGATGATAACACTTAAAGTCGTTTGAAACGTAAAAATTTTCTCGACGATAAATTGACCGCCGATTAATGCAATAATACTAATCCCAACTGACCCTAAAATAATATAAAAATGGCGATACGTTTTTAAAAACTCATAAGCAACATTCACGACGAGTAAGCCTAAAAACGTAATTGGTCCAATTAATGCTGTAGCGATTGAAATAAGTACAGCGACGATGATAAGCAAATGTTTAACAACATAGTCATAAGGAACACCTAAGTTTATCGCTTGATCTTTCCCTAAGGCAATAACGTCTAAATATTTATAAAACCTTAGGAAGTAAACAATAACTATACCTATTATGCCGAGCGATAAGTAAACGAGATCAGTATTTACGTTATTAATACTTGCAAACATGCGATCTTGTGCAACCATAAATTCGTTTGGGTCAATAAGCACTTGCATAAAGGATGTAAAACTACTAAAAAATGTTCCTAAAATGATTCCGATAAGTAATAAAAAATATATATTATTTTGTTCACCTTTAAATAAAAATTGGTATAAAAGTAAAGAAAATAACATCATGACCCCGATAGACAACATATAATTAAGGTGACTATTCATCATGACGAGGGATTTTGAACCGAATAAGAAAATAATAACTGTTTGTGTCAATAAGTATAAAGAATCAAGACCCATGACACTCGGTGTTAATATACGGTTATTTGTAATCGTCATAAAAATTGTTGTCGAAAAAGCAATAGCTCCACCCGTTAAAATAGTTGCAACAACTTTAATAATTCGTCTTGGTAAAATATAACTAATATTACCTGTTAAATCATAAAATATATATAGTAAGGCGAGTATCGTAGCGACAATAAATAGGCCGATTGTTTTCTTCTTATAAGCCATATTTCTTTCTCCTCAGTAGTAAGTAAATAAATACTCCGCTTCCTAAAACTCCTACGGTTAAACTAATAGGAATTTCATAAGGATAGATGACAATTCGCCCGATAATGTCGCAAACTAAAACGAATAAAGCCCCTAAAAGAGCTGTATGAAATAAATTATTTTTTAAATGATCGCCTTGATAAATCGTTACGATATTCGGAATAATTAAACCTAGAAAAGGTATCACTCCAACGGATAAAACGACTGATGCCGTAACTAGCGCAACGATAATTAAACCTAAATTAACGACTTGACGATAATCAAGCCCTAAATTTCGTGCAAAGTCTTCTCCCATCCCAGCAATTGTAAACTTATTCGCATAAAAATAAGCAACTGCTAAAATCGGTATACTGACAAACATCAGCTCATAGTTACCACTCATAATCATTGAAAAATCGCCTTGCATCCATGATGTCATATTTTGAATAAGGTCGTTGCGATAGGCGAAAAACGTTGAAATAGAACTTATAATGTTCCCAAACATTAATCCAACAAGTGGTATAAAAATCGCATCTTTAAATTTAATTCGTTCTAAAACACTCATAAATAAAAATGTCCCAAGTAAAGCAAAGACAAAGGATACGAGCATTTTTTGAAGCGGACTAGCTGCTGTAAAAATCATGAGCGAAACGAGTACACCTAAACGAGCGGAATCTAAAGTTCCCGCCGTCGTCGGTGAGACGAACTTATTATGACTTAGTTGCTGCATAATAAGCCCAGCTACACTCATACTCGCACCGGCAATTAAAATACTTATGAGCCGTGGCATTCGGCTGACGAATAATATATGTTTTTGATCATCTGTTAAAGAAAAAATGTCTAATATAGATAATTGTGATACACCGATAAATAGGGATATAAATGAGAATACGATGAGTGCACTCGCTAAATATCTAAGTTTCATAAATATGTCCTTTGCTTTAATAATCGATAATAATTATTACCTAATCATAAATCTAATTAGGAATGATATTCATTATCAATTAGATCTAAGCTGAGTATAGCACATAAATACATCGCTATCAATCACTTTAGCTCAAATGGTTAGTGATAAAACAAAACTAATTAATTCTAACAATATATCATTTTTTATAAGAAAATTATCAGACAAATATATGATGATTATTTTAAAAATAATGAACAAAAAAAGACGACTTCCTTCGTCGTCTTTATCACTTTTTTTATATTATTCGCAATGGTCCCCTGTACAAAAGGATGTTTTAGCAGACATTTTACGTGCTTTATACCTTGGCTGTTCCTTAATTTCTTCCCAAATTTCCGCTAATACTTGTAAGTAGTCACTCACTGAATGTATCCCAGAAATAGCGTATGCCTCATTAATAACGATAAACGGAAGTTGGTTCACTCCCATTTGCCTTGCTTCATCCTGATCGAACTCAACTTGACGCTTATATTTGTTCGTCGATAAAATCATTTCAACTTCTTCGTGACATAAGCCGACATCAATAGCAATTGAAAAAAGTGTAGATAAATCATCAATAACTTTTTTCTCAACAAAATGTGCATGGAAAATTTTTTCAACAACTTCACAAGACTTTTCTTTCGTTTTCGAAAAATGAACGAGTCGATGGGCTACTAATGTATCTAGTTCGTTCTTGACTTGTTCATTTATTTGTCTTGATAGATTATTCGCGGTTTCAAGTAAATTTTCATTTTTTGACATTTTTGTTTGATGAGTTAATGGATAACTTTTATATTCGATAGCTACATATTCACGATATGGGAATTGGTCAAGGGCTGCCATTAAATTTCGTCTACCTAAATAACTATTTTGGCAAACGAAATCAGACCAAATTTCAACTTTCATCATACACACCCCGATTCTGTAAATATTGTAGCATAGCTATTCGAATAAATAATGAATTGTGCTTAGGAATTGTGCGGGGGTTTTTTCCGAATTACTTTTTAATAATCTTTTGGCTCATCATCTACAAAACGACCGTATTTGGGAACAGCTAATTCGTCAAAATTAACCGTTAAATGGTCCAAACCATCTTTTAATTCATTTCCCCTTAACATAACACCATGACCCGGAACGACGATTTCAGGCTTTAAATGCCATAGTTTTTCAACCGATTGTTTTGCTTGATCCCAGTCAGTTGTTAAATATCGCGGCGGGCCATTTACTTCCGGAATTTGCAAAAGAACATTATAAAATGAATCTTGTTTGACAGTAATAAAAGCATCAGCCGATAAAAGTAGTGAATCTTTTTCTCTGAACAATGAAATATGACCGGGACTATGACCGGGTGTGTGTATCCAACGCCACTCAGAAAGCCCCGGAACAGTATTGTCTTGTGGCAATGTATTGACGTACTCTCCTAAATTAATTGGCTCATTTGGATACATTGGTGATATTTTTGCTAATAAGCCCCCTTCAACCGTTGCATCGGGAATTGGATATGCCTTTTGTCCAGTTACATAAGGTAATTCTAATTCATGAACATAGACAGGAACTTCCCACGTTTTAACTAAATCGACAACTCCACCAACATGATCAAAATGTCCATGGGTCAAAATAATACACTTCGGTCGACTGCCCTTACCAAATCTTCTATCAGCCGTTTCGATTATTTCCTTTGCAGAAAATGGTAATCCCGTGTCGATTAAAATCCAATCATCACTATTAGGCTGTCCAATAAAACATATATTTACAATTTGATCTGTGTAATAGTAAACGTCATTTGTTACTTCTTCGCCCGTTCGACTCGTAATTGATGTCATCGGGATAAATTTATAATCATCACCTTCATAAATATGTTTATCCATAAAAAAAGCACTCCTTTAACTAACATTTCTATAAGTTAGTCTTTGAGTGCCTTTAAAAATTATCCATTAATAAAAAAGCAATATTTTCCATTAACGACTTAGCTTATTACAGTTTTCTACATAAAAAACTTCTTAAAAAAGTAGTTTTAGTTTTTATTCATCTAAAAGTGAGCGTCCCATAATCGATACGCGTTTTGTTTGTTGCAACTCCGTAATCGTTTTAGCTCCGATACCGAACATTGTCATTTTTAATTCAAACTCAATTTGCTCCATCGTTTTAACAACACTTTCAACAGATTCTGTCGCTGCTTGTAAAAGCTGTCTTGCAAAACCGACGACATCAGCCCCAATTGTTATCGCCTTGGCAGCATCTGCCCCGGTTTTCATACCACCACTGGCAACCGTTGGAACGTTTGGTAATTTGCTTTTTACTGAAACGATACAATCTTTTGTCGGGATCCCCCAGTTATTAAAGGCTTCCGCAGCTGCCCGTCTTAAAGGATCTTGGGTGCGTAATTTTTCAACTTGACTCCACGATGTACCACCCGCTCCAGCAACGTCGATATAAGATACACCAGCATTATACAATTTTTCTGCTACTGTTCCATCGATACCAAAGCCGACTTCCTTTGCCCCAACAGGTACACTAAGTTCTTTACAAATTTTTTCTATTTTTGGCAATAAATTTGCAAAGTTTAAATCACCGCCATCTTGAACGACTTCTTGCAAACTGTTCAAATGTAGGACGAGGGAATCGGCTTCTGTTTTATCGACAATCGTCTGGCACTCTTCTACTCCGTAACCATAATTTAATTGGACAGCACCTAAATTAGCAATTAACGGAACTGATGGTGCATATTTACGAATTAAAAACGATTCTTCATAAGCGTCACTTTCAACGAGAGCTCGCGTTGAACCTAAAGCAATCGCCCAACCTTTTTCCTCGGCTGCTTTAGCTAAATTTATATTAATCGTCGTCGCTAAATCTGTTCCCCCGGTCATTGAACTGACGAGAAATGGTGCTTGTAACGGTTTATTTAAAAAATTCGTCTCTAATGTAATATCATTAAAATCAATTTCCGGTAGCGCATTATGTATAAATGTTATGCCTTCAAGACCAGTAGACTTATTTACACCTTCAACATTTTCCTCTAGACAAATACGAATATGCTCTGTTTTTCGCTTATTAATATCTTGTTCCATCATAGTGTAGCTCTCCTTAATTATTATTTAATCATTTTACCGTTTCACCATTAAATATTGATGAACAGTTACAAAGTACACACCGATAATAACGACAATCATACCGATTATTTGGGATAAAAGCATTGGTGAATCATAAACGAGAATAGCTAACAATGCTGTATTAATCGGTACAAGATTCATATAAATACTCGCTTGACTCGCACCTATTTGTTGAATGCCGTAATTCCAAATAAGAAAGGCGAGAACTGATGAACAAACAATCATAAAAGACATCTCAAGCCAACTTTGTTTTGACATTGTTAATAGTTGATGCCATTTTTCTAGCTTTGGCAAAGTAACTATGCAAAGTAACAATGCACCGATTAATGTCGAAAACGTTGTTGTGATCATTGGCGAAACGTCTTGCATGACAACTTTCCCTAAAAGACCGTGGCTAATCCAACAAATTAAAGCGAATATAAATAGTATGTCGCCATTATTGAAATTTAACTGAAATAATGTATGTAACTGCCCCTCTGTTAAAACGACAACAACGCCTATAAAGGATAATATGATTCCTAAACCGATATATTTATTCCATCGTTCCTTAAAAAATAATACTGCTCCCAAAGTCATAAAGGATGGTGTCGTTGCAATAATTAATGACCCGTTAATAGCTGAAGTCATTTGTAAACCATAAAAAAAGAAAATATTGTAACCAAATATTCCTGTTAGCGCCATTAGTGTGATTAATATCCACCGTTTTTTAAATGATTGTTGGCTAAATTGACCACTTTTAAATATAATTATTAATAATAGTAAGCCAGCCATTAAAAAACGGAATGCCGCCGCTATTAGTGGATGAATCTCCGTAATAATATGTTCTGCTGCAACAAATGCACCGCCCCAAAAAAACGGAACGAGTAGCATTAATAAGTAAATACCTATTCGCATTACATTCCAACTTTCACCGTCTGTCGCTTCTTCATTAAGTATATCATGAGATTGTTTGAAACAAAATGTAATGAACGTATACTTGTGTGACATTTATTGCTATAATAAGAGTGCATTTTAAAATTTAGTGCTTTCAGCCGATATACTACATATGGGAAACTAACTAATTATCTTTTTATAATACTTTCGCCTTATATAAAAGGAGGATTTATATGAAAAAAGAAAAAAAGTTGAAAGATAATGGCGAACAAAAAAAGAAACCTAAGCAGAAACAGAAGAAGCCTAAGCAGAAAGGAAAGAAGCCTAAACAGCAAAAGAAGAAGCAACGATCTAATATTTTCGTCATGCCGAATATTAAAATTGGACAAAAGTATTTAGTCGCCTTTATTATATCGGCAATTTTATTCCTTATGACAGGAAGTGTTGTTTATTACTTTTTATCCGTCGCAAGCAAAGATATTAAAGTGATTGAAGAGGAAAGTTTACGTGCTAATGAAATGGCGAAACTAGCATCACTTTTCCAAGCGAAAGATACACAAATGGCTGATTTAATTATTACCGAAAATGAATCATACATACAATCTTTTGAAGAAACATCTGAAGAATTTAATGCGATTGTCGAAAATTTAGAACCTTATATGCGTACAGAGGAAGAAAAGGAATTATTTAAACATATTAAAAATAACGACGATCGTCTCAATCTAATGCTTAACAACATTGCTAATACTTTATTAAATGAACATATTTCAATTGACGACACTCTTTTGCGAAGGCAGTCAACGGTTTTACTAACGACAACGGTTGGCTATGTTGAAGAACTTATCGACATCATGCAAGGTGAACAATCAAGATCTGTTAAAAATGCAAATAGCAGCCTTAACCAAACGATCATTATTCTCTTTTTAGCCGGTATTATTGCACTTATTTCAGGATCAATTTTTATTTTCTTAATAAGCCGTCATATTACGCGGAATTTAAATAATATTGTTCAAACGACAACAAATATTTCACAAGGAAAATTAAATGTTCCGGAAATTACTTATCGTGGTAAAGATGAAATTGGTCAATTAGCGGCATCTGTAAATACGATGAGACGTAATATTCATAACATACTACTTAAAGTTGCTGGGGCTTCACAAGCTGTTGCGGCAAGTAGTGAAGAATTAACACAATCAGCAAATGAAGTTAAAGAAGGAAGCGAACAAATAACGGTAACGATGGAAGAGCTTGCATCAGGTTCTGAAACACAAGCAAATAGTGCTGTTGATTTATCAGAAAGTATGAATAGTTTTGTTAAGATGGTACAAGCTTCAGAAAAATATGGCTCAGATGTTGCGGCAACTTCCGACAATGTAACAAAGGCAACCCATGAAGGTACACAATTAATGAACGAAGCCATCCAACAAATGGAGCAAATTCATACAATTATGTCTGAATCTGTCACACAGGTACAAGGATTAGACCAACAATCTGAGGAGATCTCCAAGCTCGTTGCGGTCATTCAAGATATTGCTGATCAAACAAATTTACTCGCCCTTAATGCGGCTATCGAAGCTGCCCGAGCCGGGGAACATGGTAAAGGGTTTGCTGTCGTCGCTGATGAAGTGAGAAAATTAGCTGAACAAGTTGGAGCGTCCGTTACAGAAATTACCGGTATCGTTTCAAACATTCAACAAGAAACGGACCATGTTGTAGAATCACTAAATTCCGGTTACGAAGAAGTCCAAGCAGGTTCCAAACATATTACCCGCACAGGCGAAAACTTCACAGTTATTGATCAAACCGTAAGAGAAATGGTCGAAAAAATTAATTCGATTTCGGCTAACTTAAAAAATATTGCAGACAATAGCTACAGTATGAACAATTTAATTGAAGAAATTGCCTCTGTTTCTGAAGAAGCTGCTGCTGGCGTTGAAGAAGCCGCCGCATCTTCCCAACAAACAGCAAGTGCGATGGATGAAGTTTCCTACAATGCTGATGAACTAGCTGAACTTGCCGAGCAATTAAACAGTGAAATTGAAGCTTTCCAATTAAAGTAATTTAAAAAATCGCGGGATAATCCCCGCGATTTTTAATTGCCTTCATATAAAAAACAATCGGCTGTATGATCATTTACAAGACCTGCCGCCTGCATAAACGCATAACAAATCGTCGGTCCGACAAAAGTAAAGCCACGTTTTTTTAAATCTTTACTAAATATCGTTGAAAGCTCTGTATATGCAGGAACTTCTGCCGCTTCTTTCCAATGATTAATAATCGGCTGATGATCTACAAACGTCCACATATAATGACTAAAACTACCAAACTCATTTTGAATCGCTTGAAAAGCTTTTGCATTATTAATGACCGAATGAATTTTCAATTTGTTACGAATTATGCCAGCGTTATTTAACAATTGAGTAACTTTTCGGTCGTCATATTCGCTAATTATTTGCACATCAAATTTGTCAAAGGCTTGACGATAATTTTCTCGCCTTTTTAAAATCGTTAACCAATTTAAGCCAGCTTGTGCACCTTCTAATGAAAGCATTTCAAATAAATATTGGTCTTCATGTTCATAAGGCGGGTTTTCTAGCTGTGAAAAGGGAATTCCCCATTCGTTATCATGGTACTCAATGTATAAAGGGTCTTCTGTAACCCAAGCACAACGATTTTTATCCATCGTTACTCTTCGTCTCCGGTCACTAAAGGGTTATCATCATAAGATATCCAATCACTGAAACTACCAGGATATAACTTCACATTTTCATAGCCAGCCATTTTTAAAGCGACGATGTTCGGACAAGCCGATACACCTGAGCCACAGGAAACGATAATTTCATCAGTCTTTTTTAAAGATGAAAAATGTTTTTCAAGCTGTTTCGGGCTTTTCCAAAGTCCAACATCATTAAAAACTTCTTGCCAAAAGAAATTTTTCGCCCCTGGAATGTGACCTGCTTTATGGTAGAGTGGTTCTTCTTCCCCTAAATATCGCTCACGAGAACGTGAATCGATTAAAATAGCCGATTTGTTTTGTAACTTTTGTTTCAATTTATCAATATTAACGACTACATTAAGTGGTTCAGGGGAGAACTTCTTCGGCTTGCGCTTTGGAATTTCATCGGTTACATCATAACCTTTATTCACCCATTCATTTAATCCCCCATCTAAAACATAAACCGCTTTATGCCCCATATAATGGAGCATCCACCAAGCGCGTGAGGCGTACATATTATTTCCTTCATCATACACAATTACAGTCGTAATATTATCAATTCCATTTTCACCTAAAGTTTTAGCGAACGATTCTATAGATGGAAGCGGATGTGAACCACCATGTTTCTCAACTTTCCCTGATAAATGTTCTTTTAAATCGAAATATATCGCTCCGGGTATATGGCTTTCTTCATAAAGGCTTCTTCCTAAAGATGGATCATTAAGATCATAACGAGTGTCGATAATTGCTAATGTTTCATCAAACTGCATACGGTTACGTAGCCAATGGACAGACACAGTGTGCGACATAATATGACCCCTTTTCATAAATAGTTTTAATTACTATATCTACTAAAACTTATGGTACCATACGAATAAAGGAGATGACATATTTTATGAAAAATACTTTAATTGAACGATTAACAAAATATGCAAAAGTAGATACTCAATCAAACTTCGCTAGTGAAACTGTACCTTCAACACCCGGACAAATTGAACTTGCCAAGTTACTATACGAAGAATTAAAAAATATCGGCATGAGCGATGTTACTATTGATGATAATGGTTATGTAATGGCGACATTACCAGCAAACACTGATGGTGACATTCCGACGATTGGATTTTTAGCCCACTTAGATACAGCGACTGAATTTACCGGAAAAAACGTTAATCCACAAGTGATCGAAAACTACGATGGAAAGGATATCGTTTTAAATGAAGCCGAAAATATTGTCTTATCGGCAAAGGAGTTCCCTGAACTGCCTTCATATAAAGGACATACATTAATGACAACCGATGGTACGACATTACTTGGGGCAGACAATAAAGCGGGTATTGCAGAAATTATGACGGCGGTGGAATATTTAATTAACAATCCCGACATAAAACATGGAAAAATTCGCGTAGCTTTTACGCCTGATGAAGAAATTGGTCGCGGCCCACAACATTTTGATGTTGAAACATTTAATGCAACATATGCTTATACAGTTGATGGGGGACCATTAGGTGAATTGCAATATGAAAGTTTTAATGCTGCAGCAGCAAATGTAACGTTTAAAGGTAGTAGTGTTCATCCCGGAACAGCAAAGGATAAAATGGTCAACGCAGCGAAAATGGCGGCACAATTTATTTTAAAATTTCCTGATGATCAGTCGCCTGAACATACTGAAGGGTATGAGGGGTTTTATCATTTGACGACGATCCAAGGAAACGTTGATCAAACAGATGTATCATACATTATTCGTGAATTTGACAAACAAAAATTTGCCAAGAGAAAAGAAACGGTTGAGAAGTTTGTGAAAGAAATGCAAGATGAATACGGTGAAGAACGTGTCCTTTTAGATTTACACGATCAATATTATAATATGCGGGAAAAAATTGAGCCTGTCATGGAAGTTGTCGATATCGCTAAACAAGCGATGGAAAATTTACATATTGAACCAATTATCGAGCCGATCCGCGGTGGCACAGACGGTTCACAGCTTTCTTATATGGGTTTACCAACACCTAACATTTTTACCGGTGGCGAAAACTTCCACGGCCGCTACGAATATATTTCTGTTGACAATATGCAAAAAGCAACCGAAGTCATTGTTGAAATTTGCAAATTGTATGCACAAAATAAATAATAATTACTCATCAGTAACTTATAAAACTGTCACAAATTATTTTTGTGACAGTTTTATTTTTACATAAGCTTAAAGCGACAAACGACCGTAAATAAGTCATTTTTAATAAAAACATCAACTTCCCCATCCATTTTTTCCATTAAACGTTTTACAATCGTTAAACCTAATCCACCTTTATTTTTCCGACTGACATCACTCGTATAAAATCGTTGGAAAACCTTTTCTACATCAACTGACCCATTAGCAAACGTATTCGTTACCGATAAGATCGCCCAATTTTCTTCAGTAACTAATTCAAGCTCAAAGTTAGCTTTATCTCGTAAATCATGAAGAGTACTATGTTGTAAAGCATTTAAAACAATATTTTCAATAACCCGATAACTCGCCGCTTCATCTGCCATTATAATGACCGATTCACTAGTCATTTTAAACTGTGGCTCAATTGATAAATCTTGAAAATTATCATAAAAAGCGAAAGCGACTTCCTGAACGAGCTCTACTAAATTTATTTCTTTTAATGATAAAGAGTTATCACCCGCTTCAACAACCGAAAGGGCGAAAAAATTGTTAATTAATTTTTCTAAATGTTGTGCGCGTTGATTAGCAGCATTTAAATACTCCTGTTGTTTATGTGATAAATTTTCTTTATCAAGTAATTGTAAATAACCAATAGTTGCTGTTAACGGTGTTCGTAAATCGTGAGACATACTAGCAATTTCTTCTTTTAAACTATTTTCTTTACGAATTTCGCTTGCTTGAATATCCCTTTTATGTTGAATAAGATCGTTAATTTGTGAAGCGAGTTGTTCAATTGATTCGTTTTTACTAGAATAGTATACTTTTTGATAATTTTTTTCCACATGCCCCCGTTGTAATTGTTGACTAAGTATTTTTACTTCCCTTCTTAGCCAAATATATTTAAGGAAAAATATAACCGCAAACACACTTGTTATAAGTACTACATAAATCAACTCGCCTCAGCTCCTTTCATTGTTATGCAATATCTTTTCGTTGAAAAAGAACGATTCCAATAATTGTTGCAATCAACATTGTTAAACAAGCGATTATTCCAGTTTCTATAAACGAATTCATTTGTAATGCATTGTCATAGACCGAAGAAAACCTTTCAAATACCGAATATTTAGTGAGGGACTGAGCGACTTTATATTGATTGCTTAACATATTTAATCCTGAACTAAAGGCAAAATAAAACAATAATGATGTTAATAGAGATACGCCGCTATTTGTCGTAACTAATGAAAAGATCATAACGATAGATACGATACTTATAATTAATAACACGATTAATACTAATGTTTTACTTATATGAACGATTGATTGATCGCCAGGCCATTCACCAATCCCAAAGAATAACGAGCCAAACAGAGTACAAGCAAAAAGTAATACAGCAAATATGAACAATGAACTTAAAATGAAAACTATTAATTTAGCTAAATAAACTTGCCATCTCGCATAACCAGCAGATACTAAATTTTTCATCGTACCGATTGTATATTCATTCGCAATAAAAAACTCCCCTAAAACTGCTATATAGAAAAATACGAGAAACAATTCGGGTGCTTCAATCATATAAAGTAGAAAATCAGTTCCCGAAAATACAACCTCAGATTCAACTTCGACAGTTATATTGTCTATATGGTCAAGTAAGCCATATTCATCTAAAACAGCTAACATTATGACAAATCCAGCAAAAAAGATCATTAAAATATTTAGCCAAAAAAATGAACGATTACGGATAACTTTGAACATTTCAGAACGTAATAAGTTTATCATGCGCTCTCCTCCGTAACAACACGTGTAAAGTAACTTTCTAATGTATCCTTTTGTGGTGTTATTTGCTCAACGTCTATGCCTTGTTTAACAAATGTATTTACAATAAGGGCTGGTTCATCGATATAAGTATACAATTTAATAAACCCATTCGTTAAAACTTCATAAGCCATTGTCTCAAGTTCATTTTCCAAAATCGTTGTTGCTATTTCAGGTTCGTTTACTTTAATAAGCAAATATTCTCGACACTTCTCATCTAATTGAGCTGCACTTAACTCATTAATTAAACGTCCATTGTGAATAATGCCATAGTGAGTAGCTAACTGATGAACTTCACTTAAAATGTGGCTAGAAATTAAAATAGTCACACCATATTGTTCATTTAACTCTTTAAGTAATTGGCGAATTTCAACGACACCCATCGGATCTAACCCATTAATCGGTTCATCTAACAGAAGAAAATCAGGATCATTTAACAGCGCAATCGCTATTCCTAACCGTTGCCGCATTCCTAAAGAAAAGGTTTTTACCTTTTTTCGTCCCGTATCAGATAGGCCGACTTTTTTTAGCGTTCGCTCGATACAATCTTTACCAGGTATGCCCCGTTGTAACCGAATAATTTCTAGGTTTTCCCGTGCTGTTAAATTAGGAAATAACGCAGGATGTTCAATTAAAGTTCCTATTCGGCGACGAACTTCAAGTAACTCTCGAGCATCTGTTTTACCAAAGAGTTGTAAACCTCCTTCGGTTGGATGTGTTAATCCTGCAATTAGACGGATGAATGTCGATTTACCTGCTCCATTCAAGCCGATAAAACCGTAAATATTGCCACGTTCAATGGTCATATTTACGTGATCAACGACATTCGTTCGTTTA
Organism: Bacillota bacterium; assembly: GCA_035302425.1. Taxonomy (GTDB): domain Bacteria; phylum Bacillota; class Bacilli; order Bacillales; family Amphibacillaceae; genus CALAMD01. The sequence goes on from DATGSQ010000024.1 coordinate 20,786, forward strand.
TACCGTTTCGTTAAATTTTTCGTTTGTAAAATTAATCGTCCCATAACTATGCCCCCATTTATTTATCTTAGTTACAGTATGGCAAACGATTCATAATATTTTATAAAGCAATTATTAAGAAAACCTTAAATTATTTCTTAAGTCGATAACCCATGCCCCAAATCGTTTCAATATACTCTTCCGTTGAATTTGCCTTTGACAGTTTTTGCCGCAAATGACTCATATGTACGTTAACTATATTTTCATCATCGAAGTACGGTTGTTGCCAAACCGTCTCGAAAATATTCTTTTTCGTAAACAACTTTTGGGGATGCTCCATAAATAGTTTTAGTAAATAAAATTCTCTAGCCGTTAAGTTAATTAGTTTCCCTTGAACAGTTACTTCTTTTGTCTCACGATTTAAGACAATATCTTTATATTCGATTGTTTTTGGTATCGAAAGACGTTTATATTTACGTAATTGTGCTTCAATTCTCGCAGCAACTTCTGCATTATCAAATGGTTTCGTTATATAATCATCCGCTCCAGCCCGTAACATATTCACTTTAGAATGTTGCGTTTCTTTAGCGGAAATAATGAGTATTGCAGCATCAGACGTTTCCCGAAAGGTTGCAAGAAGTTCTTCACCTGTTTTACCCGGTAACATTAAATCGAGTAAAATAACATCAAAGGACTGCTCCTTAAAATATATTAAAGCTTCCGTCCCAGAGAAAGCTTGCTTCACTTCATAACCTTCGTCTTTAACAATTTCAAAAAGTAAATTGTTAATCGCTTCATCATCTTCAACAATGAGTACTTGCACAGTCTTATTCATTAAACCACCACATTTATCTTTTTCTTTTATATTATCATAGTACAATGACTTTCAAACTTATTAAACTACTAAAGGTTATGTTCAATTAACGGAATGTTAAAACATTTAAAATTGCCTTTTTTTACGTTGAAATCAACTATTTACTTAGATACAATAAACATCATAAAGTTATTTTACAATTAAGGATGATTATATTGAATAATAAATGGACTCTAATTATCGTCACAAGTTTGCTTTCCTTTAACTTAGTTGCTTGTTCTAGTACACCAAAGAATGATGATTCTTTAAATTCAAGTGAAGCAGACGTAAATGAATTAAGTGATCAAGAAGAAAAGAAACCCTTAATTGATGCCAATCAAAAAGATCAAGGACAACAAAAAAATTCAATGGAAAAAGAGGATGAACAGGAAATCTTTTTATTAGATATTTTTAATGATAATTCTATTACTGCACTTGTTAATAAGCAACATAGTCTACAAGAAAATTATGAACCAAAGGATTTAGTTACCATTGAGGTACCAACTACTTTAGAAAACCCTGAAGTTAATCAATTACGAAAAGAGGCTGCTGATGCTTTAAAAAGCATGTTCGATATGGCATTGGAATCGGATATAAAACTATATGCACGTTCGGGATATCGTTCCCATAATACACAAGCAATGTTATTTGAAAATTACGCGAAAGAACATGGAGAAGAAGCCGCTAATCGTTATAGTGCACGACCGGGGCAAAGTGAGCATCAAACAGGATTAGTAATGGATATTACGAGTGAAAGTGTTAATTTTCAACTCGACGAAGCATTTGGTGAAACTAGAGAGGGCAAATGGGTACAAGAAAATGCCCATAAGTATGGTTTTATTATCCGTTATCCTGAAGGTAAAGAAGAAATTACTGGTTATATATACGAACCTTGGCATTTACGTTATTTGGGGGTTGATATTGCCACTGCTATTTATGAAAGTGGCCTTACTTATGAGGAATTTCTAGTTAAAGAAGGGATCATCAATGAGGTTAACTCATAGGAAAAGAAGAAAAAGAAGCCGCAATATCATTATTGGTCTTCTAATAATAGGATTAAGTATTTTTTCCTTATATTATTATTTATCAAAAGAACCATTAACAGATGAAGATATTAGTTCGAAACAAACAACATCGGAACAAGAAAAACCTACTGTCGAAAAAGATAGTTCAAATGAAAATGATACGGCAGTGGAAAAAGAGGAACCTTTTATTAATATCCAACTAGCTGCTGCGGGAGATATTATGTTTCATGATACTCAACTAAAGAGTGCTTACGATCAACAAACTGACACCTACGATTTCACACCATTTTTTGAAGATGTCAAACAAATATTAAGCGAAGCCGATTTAACGATTGCTAACTTTGAAACGACAGCTGCTGGCCCAGAGAAGACTTATACCGGATATCCCCAGTTCAATTCACCCGATGAAGTTGTAGATGCGATCAAATATGCAGGTGTTGATGTTTTAACGACGGTGAACAACCATAGTTTAGATACGGGAAGTGATGGGTTAAAACGAACGGTTAAAACGATTCAAGAACGTGGCATTGATACTGTAGGCACCTACGCTGAAAAACCTAATTCACGCGTTTTAATAAAAGAAGTTGAAGGCATTAAACTTGCCTTTATCGCCTATACGGAAAGCACAAATGGTTTGGGTGCTAATTATCCACGTGAACAATTAGACGATATGCTCAATATGATGGAAAAAGATAAAATTATTGCCGACATTCAAGAGGCAAAACAATTAGAGGCTGATTTTATTGTTTCATTTATGCACTGGGGTATTGAATATGCAACAGAACCGAGCGAACAGCAAATTGAATTTGCTCAATTGATGGCAGAAGAAGGTGTTGATCTTATATTAGGAAGCCATCCACATGTTATTCAGAAGTCTGACATTATTGAGACAGATGAAAAAAACACATTCGTCATTTATTCAATGGGTAATTTCATTTCTAATCAGCGTCAAGAGACACTAGGTGATGGCTATGAACTAACTGAAGACGGTATAATTCTTTTATTTGATATTCAAAAAGATATTAGTACAAATGAAACGACGATTAAACATGTCGAGTATATACCAACTTGGGTTTATCGACATCAGAAGCCAGCTGATACAACATACGAATATCGCATCTTACCAATCGACGATTTTTTACAAAGTGATGAAATTGACGAACAATATAAACAGCGAATGGAACGTTCAAAAAGCTCTACTGTTTCTAAAATGATCGAATCGCCTTTTGAAAATTGAACAACAATAGAAAAAGCGAGTGGGTAATAGCCCATTCGCTTTTTTATTTAAAAGGGTTTTAAAATCATTAGTATAATGATAATGACGAAAATAAAATTTAAAATATGCTCACTTAAAAACAAACGATTCGCGTGTTTATAATAGTCTTCTGGGATTTCGTCTCCCTCATGCTCGCTGAGTATTCGTTGAATCGGTATTGAAATCGGCTTTAAAACGAACGGTCCGGAAGCTAACGTTAATAAAAATAATATTAAGCTCGTAATGTACCACCCTTGTTTCAAGAGAGTCGGATTTAAAAAGCCCATTAATAATCCCGTAGTAAGAAGCAATATACCACCAATCATTACAAAAATGTGGATCCGATTTCTTAAATAAAATGCATGTCTTACTTCCGCCATATTACGAGTTTTCATAACAATAAACGTTAAAATAAATCCCGGCCCTAAACCGACAATCGCCGAAATAACATGAATAAAGACGAGTATTTTATAAAATGACATAGACAAAACCCCTATCTAGAAAATCCGCACATTTTTATCATACACTACATTTAATTATAGGGGTGTGATTTAAAACACATTCATGTAAAATTAAACGTACAAATTTGTGACAAAACTATTTCCCTATATAGCGATCGAGAACATGATCAACTTGACTGGCGTACGATTTTCCAAAAATGTTTAAATGTACGATTAAATAATATAGTTGATATAAAGGCTTTACATCGCTGTATGTATGATCCAACGGAAAGGTTGTATAGTATGCATCGTAAAATTTTTGTGAAAAACCACCGAATAACTCTGTGAAGGCAATTTCCATCTGCCGGTCTCCAAAAAAGAATGATGGGTCAACGACATACGGCTGACTCCCCTGACCAACAAGCCAATTGCCACCCCATAAATCGCCGTGTAAATATGATGGTAAAACATCTTCCGGAATCCATTTTGGAAGTAGTTCTAACAATTTTTCTAAACGTTCTCGACGCTTACCATTTATAACACCTTTTTTAATACCTAAATTAATTTGACTTAGTAACTTTTGATCACGATAATATGTTAACCAACAATCGTACAATCCATTTGGTTGTGGCAGCAACCCTATATATGAATCCGTTGGAAAACCGTGATAATCTCCTGAAGTTTTATGCAATTGAGCAAGCTTTTCCCCGAGCATATACTCCGTTTGTTCATTTGCCTGCCCTTCAATCCATTCGAGCAATAAATAGGCTTCATTTGGTTGATCGGAAAAACTATAAACTTCAGGAACAGCAATCGCCTTTGCTTGTTTAATGTATGTTAAACCATCCTTTTCAATGCGAAAAAAGTTTTTCGGTGCATCGTCATGATGTTTAATAAAATATTCATTTTGTTCAGTCCGAACATAATAGCACGTATTAATCGATCCGCCATAAACACGGGTTGTTTTTTCAATAGCCGAATAATCGTCATTTTGTTTTAAAGCTTTCTCTAACCATTTCATACATATTCCAACCTACTAATTTTTATGATTTATTATAATAACTAACTTTACTTTTTTTGTTGTTCCTGCCATAAAGCCATTGGATGTGTTGCGCCATCTTCAAGAGGCATATGTTCCATTTTTAATTCACGGTCTTCACGTCGCTTTTTCAAATCTTCATAAATAGAAACTGATCGCCCCATACCATATTCAGCCGCTTCCTCAATCGATGAACAATAATAGCCCTTTTCAATGCCTGCCATATACATAGCTGTTAAACACATGGGGCATGGTTCGCCACTCGCATACATAATGTAACCTGATAAATCGTGTGTTTGTAATTTCTCTTGAGCCCGACGAATGGCTAACAATTCCGCATGACCACTCACATCATATGTTTCATGCAGTTCGTTAACTCCTTCCGCAACAATTTCTCCATCCTTTACAAGAACAGCTCCAAAGGGTCCGCCACCTTGTTTCACATTATCAATCGCTAATTGGACCGCTCGTTTCATAAATTTATCCATACAAACCCCTCCACACAATTTATCTTTATCATAAGGGATTTAGTTAAAAAGTTCCAATCAAACTAACAAATGTTAATCGTAAGATATTTTCATATCTCCTGTTTTAATCCAACCTTTTGAGCGAAACCACTCCGCAATGACTAAACTAATAATTGCTGGTGCAATAATATGTAAAATGAGCACACTCCAAAACACACTCATCGTAAAGCCCATCGTTTCAAAGGTCATAATTTGCCCGACGAAACCGCTCGTTCCCATTCCCGCTCCTGCCATGTTACTCGTCATTTTCAACCAAACCGTTGCAAAGGGGGCTAAAACTGCTCCGGCAATTGTCGGTGGAACGATAATTAACGGATTTTTTATAATATTAGATACTTGCAACATCGATGTTCCTATTCCTTGTGCTAAAAAGCCACCGAAGCCATTTTCGCGATAGCTAATCGTTGCAAACCCAATCATTTGGGCTGCACAGCCAATCGTCGCAGCACCAGCAGCTAGACCATCTAGCGATAACATAATAGCAATCGCTGCACTTGAGATTGGTGCGGTTAATGCCCAACCCATTAAAACAGCAACTAAAATTCCCATAACGAATGGATGTTGGGCGGTTGACCAATTAATCATCTCCCCAAACCAAATCATCATCTTTTGAATAGGTGGACCGATAAATGTTCCTGTTACGAAGCCGGCCGCAATTGTTACTAAAGGTGCGATAATAATATCGACCCGGGTCATTCCGTAAAAAACTTTCCCAAATTCTGTCGCTAGTAATGCTGTTACGTAACTTCCTGCAGGGCCACCTAATTCCGCTCCAAAGGCTCCCGCAAAAAGGGCTGAAAATAAAACGAGTGGTGGTGCTTTTAAACCATAAGCAATCGCAACACCGATCGCCCCACCCATAATTTTCGTATCCATCGCAAAACCGCCCATTTCAACTAAAGCGTTTGCAATTCGTGGTGAAAATTGAACAAAAACTTGTTCTCCCGCCGTTTTAATAATTAGCCCGATAATTAATGAAGCAAATAATCCTAATGCCATGTAACTTAATGCCGTAATAAAGTAGTCTCTTGCTGATAAACTAACACCTTTTTTCTTTAAAAAATTGACCAATGAACTCTTCTCCTTTGTGAAGTATTTCACATAAAAGTGAAATGTTTTCTATAAATGATGCATAATATGCCTACTATTATTAGTGAAACAATTCACAAATGCAAGTTTAAACTTATCATTTTCTAAAATATAATCTAGTTATACTTTAAATTAATTCGTGGGAACGTATATTTATTTGCTTAACAGAGGAGCTTTCGCTACAATTCAATTGATAATCGATATCATTTATATTTTTAAAATAAAGGAGAATCACAGTACATGACATATCAAACAAACGTGGAAAAGTCACAGCTTGCGAAAATTATTCGCGAAAGACGTGCTGTCAAAAAAGGATACATAAATAAAGAAGTAACCGAAGAAGTCGTTAAAGAACTGCTAGAAGATGCTATTTGGGCGCCAACCCATGGGATGCGTCAACCATGGCGTTTTATTTTTGTGAGCAATGATCAAAAGGCGACCTTTGCTAAAAAAGTTGCGGCAACTTATCCAGAAAATTTACAGGAAAATCGGGAGCAATTTTTAAATGAACCAAATGCGTACTTAGTCGTTGTCATGCAAGAACCCGAAGCACAAAAACAGTGGGACGAAAACTACGGTGCAACAGCAAGTATGATTCAAAACTTCTGGCTTCTCGCCTGGGAACGTAAATTAGGGGTTGTTTGGCGAACGAATCCGCACATTTACCATGAAGAAGTAAAAGAAATTTTAAATATTGGTGAAAACGAGAAAATTGTCGGATTTCTCCATTTAGGTTATTTTGAAGAAGCCCCGGAGAAAAAGGAACGGATTTCGGTTGAAGATAAATTTACAGTTTTTAAAGGTTAATACTTAAAAAAACGAGCTCCTACTATTTGTAGGTAGCTCGCTTTTTTTACTCACTAACAACGGAACTTTCTAGCAACTGATCACGCTCATAACGCTCAATAGCTAATTCAATGAGTCGGGTAATTAACTCCGAATACGATAGTCCGCTAACTTCCCAAAGTTTTGGATACATACTAATTTTTGTAAAACCGGGTAATGTATTAATTTCGTTTACGTATACTTCATCGTTCTCTGTTAAAAAAACATCAACACGAGCAAGTCCTTCACATTCGAGCGTCTGATAAGCTTTTAAGCAAATTTGTTGGATTTTTTCAACAAGTTCATCAGATAATTTTGCCGGCACTTGTAGATCAGCACCATCATCATCGATATATTTCGACTCATAGGAATAAAACTCTGTTTGTGGCAAAATCTCGCCGGGTAAGGAAACTATTGGCTCTTCATTACCTAATACTGAACATTCAATTTCGCGACCATCAATTGCTTCTTCTACGATTAATTTGTGATCAAATTTAAAGGCTTCAGCAATTGCCTGATCAAAGGATTCCTTTGACGTCGCTTTACTCACACCAACTGATGAACCTTGGTTAGCGGGTTTAATAAAAAGTGTCGTCCCTAATTCCTGAGATACTTCCGTAAAGCTAATTTGGTCTTTTTCAATCCGATGAAAGGTCAACCCTTTAGCAACGTTTATGTTCGCTAAATTAAGTAATCGTTTAGCGATATCTTTATCCATACATATGGCTGACCCTAACACATCCGGCCCGACAAAGGGTAAATTCGCTAGACGAAACGTTCCTTGTAAACTACCGTCTTCTCCCGATGTTCCGTGAACAATTGGAAAAGCAACATCAATCGTCTCGAGTGTCTCACCCGTTTCAGCATGAAGCAGCTGTCCACCGTCATCTCCAAACGTTAATGTAATGGGGGCTTTTGGTGTATTTAAACGAATTAGCTGTGGGTCATCCGCATGTAATAAATATGATGATTCTTCAAATAAATGCCACTTGCCCATTTTATCAATACCGATTAAAACGACATCATATATTGACCTGTCAATTGCTTCAATAATATTTTTTGCTGATTGTAATGAAACCTCATGTTCAGAAGATTTCCCACCAAATATAATCCCAACCTTCTGTTTGCTCATTATGCCATCTCCTTTTACTTTCGCTCATTCATATGTATTGTATTCTTATCATTCATTATGCAAAACATATATTAAAAATACCATATTTGAACCACTTTCATAAAGCATTTATTTAGAAATAGTAACAATATTAATTTTCAAATAAAAAAGTCACTATTCATAAATAGCGACTCTCTTTGCCATTTATTCATTTTCTTTACGAATTTCTTTCAAATAATTATAAATCGTATACCTCGAAATGTTCATTTTTTGTGAAATAATTGGAATACTTTTATGAATTGAAAAAGCGTCATTTTCATCTAAATATTTAATCACTTTCACACGGTCTTCTTTTTTCATAAGAGCAAGGGGTTTACCGGTTTTTTCCAATGCCTCTTCATATAACGTTTCTAATGTTTTTTCCATTTGATTAGAAACATTAATAACTTCATCAATTGAAGCACCAACTTTCGTCAAATCTGTGAGTACCGATTGGGCATGCGATAAATCAGTGTAATCGTAATTAATGCCTATCGCATAATGGTAATCATCACCTTTTATATGAAAGGTTGAACTTTTAATAAGATGATTATTTTTTATTTTCCCTTGGTGATTAATAATGTCATGCCCTTCAAAAAACGAATCGACCTCGTGAACACCTAAAATATTAAACGGGTCACCTTTTTCACGTTCAGTAACGTGGTTATTCGTAATATAAATAATCGATGATTCAAAATTTTCCATATCATGAATGACGACTTCACAATTTTTCCCAAACATCACTGCTAATCCGTCCGCTAATCGTTTTAAAAAATCTAATACGTTTGTCTTTTCCATAGATAAAAATCCCTCTTAAAAGTTTTTTAAAATAAATAAAGACTAGGAATAGCTCATCCTAGCCTTATTATAGCGAAATTTATATTTATTCTAAAGGTTTAAAGCGTGCGGTGAAAAATCTTAATACAGGTGGTTCATAAATCATTTCTAAACCCTTTGCTTTATCCCGCTCTTTATATAAATCAATAATTGAGTCTGCAACGACATCCATATGTGAGTATGTGTAAACACGACGGGGGATCGTTAAACGAACGAGTTCCAATTCAGGGTAGTAATGGTTACCCTCAGGGTCACGACCAGCTGAAACAATTCCCCGCTCCATACTACGAACCCCGGACTGAACATACAATTGAGCCGCTAATGTTTGGGCTGGAAATTCATCTTGGGGAATATGTTCATAAAACTTTTTCGCATCTAAAAATACAGCATGCCCGCCAATTGGTCGAACAACAGGGATGCCTGCATCAATTAAGCGATCTCCTAAATAACGGCACTGACTAATGCGATGGTGAATATAATTGTAATCAACCGATTCATAAATTCCCCGGGCCATTGCTTCCATATCACGCCCTGTCATACCACCATAGGATGGCATCCCTTCGTAAACGACAACAAGTTGAGTCGCTCGCTGATAAATTTCCGGATCATTTAATGCTAGGAAACCACCGATATTTACTAAATTGTCTTTTTTTCCTGACATCGTACAGCCATCACTATAACTCATCATTTCATGTAAAATTTCAGCAATTGAATGATTTTCATAACCTGACTCACGCTCTTTAATAAAATAGGCATTTTCTACACAACGAGTCGCATCAAACATGACGCGAATATTATGTTTTTTCGCTATTTGGGAAACCGCTTTCAAATTCTCCATAGAAACAGGTTGACCGCCCGCTAAATTAACCGTAACGGCGACACAAATATATGGAATTTTTTCTGCACCAACTTCAGCGATTAATCCTTCTAATTTGTCAATATCAATATTTCCTTTAAACGGATGTTCGCTTGTTGAATCGTGAGCTTCATCAATGATAACATCTCTAAACGTACCACCATTTAATTCTTGATGTGCTCTTGTTGTCGTAAAATACATATTTCCTGGTATATAATCACCTTCAGAAATTAATAGTTGTGACAATAAATTTTCCGCACCTCGGCCCTGATGAGTTGGCACAACATATTTAAATCCATAAATGTCTTGCACAGCTTTTTCTAAATGGTGAAAGTTTCGTGAGCCAGCATAGGATTCATCACCTAACATCATCCCCGCCCATTGATTGTCACTCATCGCAGTCGTTCCGCTGTCTGTTAAAAGGTCGATATAGACGTCTTTAGAATTAATAAGAAACGTATTGTAGCCTGCTTCTTCGATTATTTTTTCCCGTTGTTCCCGGGTTGTGACAGCAATCGGTTCAACGACTTTAATTTTGTACGGTTCCGCAACATATTTTCGTTCCACTGTTATCACCTTTCTTTTATATATTTTGCTATAAGTGTAACACATTTTTAAATAAAATTATACTATTTGTTTAATATTTAAACATTACGTTTAATTCATTTAATAATCTGACACATTGTAAACAGATAATTACCACTTTTAATCGTTCCATGAAATAATATAAATAATGAAAGAAAGTAGGGATAATAATGGGGCAATCATTTAAAGATTTAATGACAATCGAAGAGGTCGATCAGTTTATTGAAAATAACACACTTGCTTTTTTATACATTTCAAAAACGAATTGTAGTGTTTGTCACGGCTTATTACCACAAGTAAAACAGATGATGGAAAATTACCCGAAAATAAAGACCGCTCATATAAATACAGATGACATTCCAAAAATAGCAGGGAAATTTTCTATTTTTGCAGTACCTGTTTTACTTTTATTCGTCGAAGGAAAAGAGTATGTCAGGGAAGCACGAATCGTTCATATGGATCTTTTTAAAGAAAAAGTCGACAATATTTACGAGCATTTTTAAATGATAAGGGTGACATAAACGATACAAAAGTATTATTCTCGAGAAATAAAACGGATTGAACCAATATCTTTATCGATTCAATCCGTCTTTTATCATTTAACGTTATGCTTGTTACTACTTCTATTTTTAATCATTTACGTTTACCATGATGCAATTGAACCGTCTGTACGTGACTCTGAACCACCGACGAGGACTCCTGTTTCGGGATCGCGCCAAATAATTTGGCCACGGCCAAAGGTGTTTGGCTCTAATTCAATTTTAATATCATGTCCTTTATCTGACAATTCCTTAGCAATATGATGTAAAAAGCGGTGTTCAACATGGACTGTTTTATCTTTCATCCATTGCCAACGCGGAGCATCAAGGGCAGCTTGTGGGTTTAACCCAAAGTCAATCGTATTCATCATCACTTGTAAATGTCCTTGGGGTTGCATGTAGCCACCCATGACACCGAAGGGACCGACAGCAACATCGTCCTTCGTTAAAAATCCTGGAATAATTGTATGGTATGTTTTCTTACCACCCTCTAAAGCATTCGCATGTTCTGGATCTAATTTGAAGTCATGTCCACGGTTTTGTAACGTAATGCCTGTTCCGGGAACGACAAGTCCTGAACCGAAGCCCATATAGTTACTTTGAATGAAGGAAACCATATTTCCATCACTATCTGCTGTACATAAATAAACTGTTCCACCTTTAGCTAAATCACCTGGGTCTGCTGTAATTGCTTCCTCACCAATTAGTGCTCGGCGTTTAGCCGCATAATCTTCATCTAAAATATCATCTGCTGTACAAGACATTTTACTTGGTTCAGTTACATATTCTAAGGCATCGGCAAAAGCGAGTTTCGTCGCTTCAATTTGTTTATGATACGTATCGACACACTCTTTTTCCGGAAATTCAAACCCTTTTAAAATATTTAATGCTTGTAAAGCAACAATACCTTGACCATTAGGCGGGATTTCCCAAACATCATAACCTCGATAGTTAACATTAATTGGCTCTACCCATTCCGCTTCATGCGCTGCGAGATCTTCAGGACGTAAAAAGCCACCATTTTCTTCCGAGAACTTAGCAATCTTTTCCGCTAATTCACCTTCATAAAAGGATTTCCCCTTCGTTTCGGCAATCGAACGTAATGTTTCGGCATGTCCCTTTGACGACCAAATTTCACCAGCACGTGGTGCACGCCCCTTTGGAGCAAACACTTTAAACCATTCAGCGGACATATCGTCTGTTAATTCTTTTTTAAAATTGTTGTATGCACGATTCCAATAACGGCTTAATGTCGGTGATACAGGAAAACCTTCTTCAGCATATTTAATAGCTGGCTCAAGCACCTCAGTTAATGGTAATTTACCAAATTTTTCAGATAGCTTTGCCCATGCTGAAGGAGCTCCCGGTACAGTAACTGGCAACCAACCGTAACGTGGCATTTTTTCATGACCTAATTCTTTTACAGCATCAATTGAAATACTCTCTGGGGCGCGTCCACTTGCGTTTAAACCGTGCAGCTTATCTTTATACCAAACTAACGCAAAGGCATCGCCACCAATTCCATTTGATGTTGGTTCAACAACGGTTAGGCAAGCAGCTGTAGCAATAGCGGCATCAATAGCATTACCACCTTTTCGCAAAACTTCCAAACCAGCTTGCGATGCTAATGGCATTGAAGTTGCAACCATTCCGTTTTTCGCATATGTAGCATTTCGTTTGATCGGATAAGGATTTGATAAATTAGTAAATGAGTTCAATTATTTAACACCTTCTTCTCTAATTTTTACGTTATAAATTATTAATTAAGTGAGTTAATTTCGTTCAAAACTATAAAAGCAAACAAAACGTTTTAAATTAACTTCCCCTTCCTTCTTATTGTCATAAATAATTGCTTTTTATAGTCTTTTATATGCTAAATTATATATTTTGACATGCGTTAAGTCAAGATTGCTAAAGTTTTAACAAACGACTTACAGTGCGTGATTATATGAATTTAAATGTATAAAGTTTTTCCTTCCGCACACAATAATACACGATATAATTTACAGGAGGCGAAGTGATGAATAATCAGCAACAATTTCACAACGAACAACAATCAGGTCAAATACCCGCCCAACAAAACCATGGTGGACATGCATTACTTGATGCAGATGAAGCTCTTGGGGCTCTTATGAGTGGGATGGAACAATTTATTATTTTTGGTGAACATATTCAAGATCAAGAACTTTCATCAATTAATGAACGCCAAAAAGCATTCTTAAGTCAAGTGTACAATACTTTTGTAGAAACAATGAAAACGGGCCAAGACCCCACAGTCCCAACGCAAACATATATGATGCAAATGCCAACAACTGTTACTTACGGCATGCAACAATCAGCACCAAAAAGCCCTATTCAATCGTCAACAGAGTTAAACGATGAATGTGTATCAACGTATATGATGAACGCGTTAAAATCGATGGCATCTAATTTTACATTAGCATCATTAGAAGCGACAAATCCTGTTTTAAGAAGAGTCCTTGCGGATAGTATTCCTAATATTATTGAAATGGCTTATGAGATTTTTCTTTATCAAAACAAAAACCAATATTATCAAGTACCACAATTAAATGCGCAAGATATGTCAATTATTCAAAATAGTTATGCGCCTATACAAGGTACCCAGGGAACCCATTAAAGGGTTAACATAATGGAACTTGTCGTTAATTACGGTAAGTTTTATTAAAGTTGGTAAGTTTTCCTAGTTGGATAATAATTTCCTAAACCGTTGATCATTGGTTTCTTCATTATAGAAGAGACCATAGCAACGGTTTTTATTTTTTGTTTTCACAATATATATTTTGATAAACCCATAATAAACGTGGCAAATTAATAAACTTAGGACATAACGGGTTGCATCGGTAAAAAATTTTGATATAATATACTTCTGTAATACATTTCAATAATAAAGAAGGAGTTTTACTGAGGTGAATAATTATGAAGAAATTTCTTTCTTCTAAGATGGGGTTTTTTATTGTTGCCGTACTATTCATTTGGCTTAAATCTTATCTTGTTTACACAATTGAATTTAATCTAGGCATCCAAAATAGTATGCAACAGTTTCTACTATTCTTTAATCCAGTAAGCTCTGCATTAATATTTTTGGGAATTGCCTTGTTCGCTAAAGGTCGCCGTTTAGGTTTATGGTTACTATCAATCTATTCGTTTATGAGCTTTTTACTTTATGCGAATGTCGTCTTCTATCGTTTTAATAGTGACTTTATTACTCTACCTGTTCTTACGCAAACGAGTAATTTTGGTAGTTTAGGTGAAAGTATTATAAGTTTAATTGCCTGGTATGATATTTTCTATTTCATTGACCTCATTCTACTCATTGTTTTATACAATTGGGCGAAGAAATCATGGTCTAATGAGAAGCTAAAGTTAAGAAAACCAGCTATCGTTTTAACAGTAGGTATACTTGCCTTTACGATCAATTTAAGTTTAGCGGAAAAAGATCGTCCGCAGTTACTCGAAAGAACTTTCGATCGAAACTATATTGTAAAATATTTAGGAGCTTACAATTTTACAATATACGATATGATCCAAAACTTGCAAACAACGAAACAACGTGTTCTAGCGGATAGTAGTGATATTACAGAAATTGAAAACTATACGAAAAATAAATTTGCTGAACCGAATGAAGAGCTTTTCGGTATTGGTGAAGGTAAAAATATTATTAAAATCCATTTAGAATCTTTTCAATCGTTTTTAATAGATTTTAAATTACATGGCGAAGAAGTAACACCTTTTATAAATTCATTAGTTAATGATCCAACTTATGATTTCACATATTTTGAAAACTTTTTCCATCAAACGGAACAAGGAAAAACAGCTGATGCTGAGTTTATTTTGGACAATTCTCTTTACGGTTTACCACAAGGGGCAGCCTTTGTCACTAAGGGAACAAACACTTATCAAGCATTACCGGCTATTTTAAAACAAAGACAAGGTTATACGAACGCTGTATTCCATGGCGATGGAAAACTATTTTGGAACCGTGATGAAATTTACAAACAATTTGCGATTGATCACTATTTTGATGAAACATACTATGACATGAGTGAAGAACAAGTTATCGGTTATGGCTTAAAGGATAAACCATTTTTTGAAGAATCTATGCCGTATTTAGAGTCATTACCTGAACCCTTTTATGCCCATTTCATTACGTTAACACACCATCATCCATATTTAATTGATGAAGAGGATGCTACAATTGCACCTGCAGAAACTGGAGATGGGTCTGTTGATCGTTATTTCCAAACAGCACGTTATTTAGATGAATCTTTAGAAGAGTTTTTCACCTATTTAAAAGAAGCTGATTTATATGATGACTCCATTATTATGATTTACGGAGATCATTACGGTATTTCTGATAATCATAATCGGGCAATGTCAGAGATTTTCAACGAAGAAATGACACCTTTTAAAAATGCCCATTTACAACGGGTACCGTTTATGATTAAAATTCCTGGCATTGAGGGCCAAGGGATTGTATCTGAATATGCCGGACAAATTGATGTGATGCCGACAATGCTCCATTTACTCGGTATTCGTGCACAAGATTATATTCAATTTGGTACAGATATGTTTTCTGAAGACCATAAAGATTTTGTCATTTTCCGAAATGGTAATTTTATAACGCCTGAATTTACAGTCGTTCAAGACATCTTTTATGATAATGAAACAGAACAAGAAATTGAACCTACGGAAGAAATGCTCCACATTCAAGATGCTATCTTACATGAACTTGAATTGTCGGATAAAGTACTACAAGGTGACCTTTTACGATATTACACGCCGACAGAAGATTGGGAGCCAGTTAATCCAGCTGATTACTTCTATGGCAATTAAAATGGAAAATAAACAGCGGTTTTAATCTCTAATGAAGGGATTAAAACCGCTTTGTTATTTTAGGCGGAAAAGTTTTGCTTTTCAGCAAGTCGTTGAATTTCCGGCATCATATTAATATCAATATTTCCACCGCTAACAATAACACCACAATGACGTGATTTAATTTGTTTATGATATTTAAAGAGAGCGGCTAATGATGCAGCTCCTGCTCCTTCCATTAACATTTTATTTCGCTCAAGCATGTATAAAATCGCTGCTGCTATTTCTTCATCAGAAACTGTAACGATATCATCAACATATTCCCTGACAATTTCTTTCGTTAATTTCCCAGGTTCTTTTACATTTATACCTTCTGCAATCGTATCAAAGGTCAACGATCGATTTGATCGATGATAAATTTCATTGTACATACTACTTGCACTACTAGCTTCAACACCAATAATTTGAATGTTGCTATTTATATGTTTAGCAGCGACTGCTATTCCACTAATGAGTCCACCACCGCCAATAGGTGCAATAATCGTATCGATACGATCTTCCTGTTTTAAAATTTCTAAAGCAATCGTTCCTTGACCAGCCATTAAATCGTAATCATCGAACGGGTGGACGTAAATGGCTCCAGTTTTTAATTGATGTTTTTTTGATGCTTCATATGCCTCCTGGAAAGTTTCACCCGTTAAAATAACATCAGCACCGTAATTTTTAGTAGCTTCCACTTTTGCATGGGGTGTATTTTCCGGCATAAAAACCGTCGCTTTTGCTCGTAAACGTGTCGCTGCATAGGCAACACCTTGAGCATGGTTTCCAGCCGAAGCTGTAATGACACCCCGGGCTAATGAGTCGTTTGACATTTGCATAAGTTTATACGTTGCTCCACGAAATTTAAATGCTCCCGTTTTTTGTTGATTCTCCATTTTAAAATAAACTTGTTTGTTGACAAGTCTATTCGTTGTCGTTGAAGTAACTAATGGAGTTCGATGAACGAACGGAAGTAAGCGTTCATAAGCTTTGTGCACTAGGTCTCCATTTAAGCAATTCCCAATTGCTCCACTCTCCTTTTTTACTCTTAAATAACGATTAGAACTATTATCTGTTTTCATAAGCAACAATCTTATCTTCAAGTTGCAATGTTAAAGCAATATCATCCCAACCATTAATGAGTTTTTCCTTATGGTATTTTGGGATGTCGAAAGGAACTTCTTTTCCTGACTCATCACGGATTATCTGTGTTTTTAAATTCATCGACAATGTTAATTTACCGTTTAATGCCCGCTCCATCCACTCATCAACTTGTTCTTCGTTAATAACAATCGGAACGAGACCATTTTTCAATGAATTATTGTAAAATATATCTGCAAAACTCGGCGCAATAACGACGCGAAATCCGTAGTCTTTTAATGCCCAGGGAGCATGTTCCCGGGATGAGCCACATCCAAAGTTTTCTTTACTTAATAAGATTGATGAATCTTCATAATTAGGATCATTTAGTAAAAAGTCAGGTCGTTTATTTCCATCATCATCAAAACGCCAATGATAAAAAACAAATTGTCCGTAACCTGTTCGTTCAATACGCGTTAAAAACTGCTTCGGTATAATTTGATCAGTATCGACGTTTGCTCGATTAAGTGGAAAAACCTTCCCTGTATGACTTTCAATTGGTTCCACAATATTTACCCCCTTTATACAACTACTTCATATTGGCGGACATCAACAAAATGGCCGTTAATCGCTGCTGCTGCCGCCATTTCCGGACTAACTAAATGTGTTCTTGCTCCATTTCCTTGTCGACCTTCAAAGTTTCTATTCGATGTTGATGCACAACGCCCACCAGGTGGTACGACATCATCATTCATCGCTAAGCACATACTACAACCGGCATCACGCCATTCAAAACCTGCCTCTTTAAAAATAACGTCAAGTCCTTCCTTTTCAGCTTGTAATTTTACTGAAAAAGAACCCGGTACGACGATTGCCCGTACATTTGGATGTACTTTTTGTCCTTTAACAATTGCCGCCGCTTTGCGTAGATCGGAAAAACGTGAATTCGTACACGAACCGATAAAAACGTGATCAATCTCTATTGACGTAATTGGTTGATTTTCTTCTAGTCCCATATAATATAAGGCACGTTCAACGTCCGATTTATTGTCAACTTCATCAAGGGATGGTGTTGTACTGTTAACAGGTACACACATACCTGGGTTAGTTCCCCACGTTACTTGTGGTTCAACTTTTGTTGCATCGATCGTTAACCTATGGTCATACTCAGCCCCTTCATCAGTAGCTAAGGATAACCATTGTTCTGCAAGTTCATCGAAGGCTTCTCCTTCAGGGACATGTCTTCGGCCGCGTAAATATTCAACCGTTGTTTCATCCGGACTTATTAAGCCCGCGCGAGCACCTGCTTCAATTGACATATTACAAACCGTCATACGCTCTTCCATTGACATCTTACGAATCGCTTCACCTGTATATTCAATGACATATCCTGTTCCAACACGAACACCAAATTTAGCGATGATCGCTAAAATTAAATCTTTTGCTGTTACACCTGTTCCAAGTTCACCCTCAACATGGATATTTAATGTTTTCGGACGCTCTTGCCACAATGTTTGTGTCGCAAAAACATGTTCTACTTCACTCGTACCGATACCAAAAGCAAGGGCCCCAAAAGCGCCATGTGTTGATGTATGGCTATCACCACAAACAATCGTTTTACCTGGATGTGTTAAACCAAGTTCTGGACCGATTACATGGACGATTCCTTGATCTGGATGGTACATATCCGCTAAAGGTATACCGTATGTTTTACAGTTTTCTTCTAAGGCTTCCATCTGTTTACGCGCGATATCGTCTTTAATAATATCACGATTTTTCGTTGGAATAATATGGTCGACTGTAGCAAACGTTAAGTCTGGTCGACGAACTGTCCGATTATTTATTCGCAAACCTTCAAACGCTTGTGGCGAAGTAACCTCATGAATTAAATGTAAGTCGATATAAATTAAATCAGGCTTTCCCGGTTCTGAATGGACAACATGTTTATCCCAAATTTTCTCTATAATCGTTTGTTTCTTCCCCATTTAACAAAACACCCCATAATAATTTTATGAATACGTGTCTAAGATGCTATCACTGACACCTTTATTAGTAATTTTTTCAATGATTAGCTGTGTCATTTTAGCTGTATTTACTTCTGTTCCCTTTGGCAAATGCAAATCAGCCGTATGATAGCCTTCAGCTAAACATTCACTAACTGCTTGCTCAATCGCTTCAGCTTCATCGTGTAATTGAAGGGAATGTCTTAACATCATCGCAACCGTTAAAATCATCCCGAGTGGATTAGCAATACCTTTTCCAGCAATATCTGGTGCAGAACCATGAACCGGTTCATATAGACCGATACCTTCAGTACTTAAGCTTGCTGATGGTAACATACCAAGTGAGCCTGTTAAAACCGATGCTTCATCGCTTAAAATATCACCAAACATATTTTCTGTGACGATGACATCAAACCGGTTTGGTGCAGTAATTAATTGCATCGCTGCATTATCAACGAGCACATGTTCAACAGTGACTTCTGGATAATTAACGCTTATTTCATCGACAACTTCACGCCATAGTCGGCTCGTTTCCAAGACATTCGCCTTATCAACTGATGTCAAATGCTTATCTCGTTGCATCGCACTTTTGAAAGCATAATGAACAATTCTTTCAATTTCTTCTCGATGATAATACATTGTATCAACAGCTACTTGACCGTTTTCACGTCGTTCACGCGGTTCGCCGAAATAAAGACCACTCGTTAATTCACGAACGATTAAAATATCACTATCTTTTATAATTTCTTCCTTTAGGGGTGATGCATGTAAAAGTGCTGAAAAGCTTTGAATAGGGCGTAAATTAGCATACAACTTTAATGCTTTACGAATT